>JAZSMM010000120.1:0-9944 GCA_045535895.1 Treponema sp. | reverse complement strand
CTTGTGTTGGTTTTGTCTGTAATTTCTTTAGTATTGCCACCGGAAAAATCCTTTTTGCCCAATATTTACACGCCGCAAGCTCAGATGCTCATACAAGATACGGAATCTTCGTCTTCTTCCATTAGTTCTATGCTTAATTCTTCTGGTTTGGGTGGATTGGCAAGCCTTGCAGGCGTTAATGTCTCTGGAGGAAGTTCAAATTCTTCACTTGTGGCATATCTTGTTCACAGCAATACTGTTTTGGATGCCACAATACAAAAATTCAATCTTGTGGAACGATACAAGATAAAAAAATTTGTCGTTGCCGACACTCGGGAAGCGCTCAAAGAAAATTTGTTGACAAACTTTGACGAGGATTCTGGGGTTTTCACCATAAGTTTTTCCGACATCGATCCGGAATTTGCCAGAAATGTTGTCAATTTTGTAGTTGATCTTGTAGAAAAACGCTTTGACGAGTTGGGAATAGACCGAAACCAAATAACAAGGAACAACTTGGAGCAAAACATACAATCTTCTTATGACGAGATACTGCGATTGCAAAACAAGGTTTCTGAGTTGGAAAAATCTGTTGCTTATGTCTATTCTGCGGCGGACGTTCCAGAGATAATGACGGAAACCGCCATGTTGAAACTTGAGATTTCCGCCCAAGAGCAGATATACGCACAATTAAAGGCTCAATATGAACTGCTTAAAATAGAAGACGAAAGTGAACAGCCTGTTTTTCAAATACTTGAATATGCCGAGGTTCCTGACAAAAAATCCAAGCCAAGTCGTGGAATGCTTTGCATTATCGTGACTTTCGCTTCTTTTTTTGTGGCGGTTTTCATGGCTTTTCTGTTGAACGCAATAAAAAATGTTAGAAACGATCCTGTCGCCATGAAAAAATTAAAAGGGACAAGAAAAAGATGAAAACTATATTTGTTTTATTCCTTTTGTTTGCAAACATTGGAATTTTTGCCCAGTCAAAAACGATATCACAGGTTGACTTGCTACGTGCTGCCGAAGAAGAAAGCAATGAAGCAACAATTGACTTTTTGGCTTCTCCGCAGTTGGCCATGTCCAACGCCGATTACATGGTCACTCCAGGTGATGTGTATTCATTGACTTTTGCTGTTGGTACAAACGCTGTATCCTATACAATTCCTGTCGATACAACCTACAAAATTCGTGTTGCAAACCTTGCGGTGTTGGACGCTACAGGCAGATCTTTTTTGTGGTTGAAGTCCGAAGTCGAAAAAATCGTCACAAAGAACTTTCCGATGAGTGGCGTTCAGTTTGTGCACATTTCCCCTGCGACGTTCAAAGTTACATTGCTGGGAGAAGTGACAGAAACAACGGAACGCAACGCATGGGCTTTAAGCAGGCTTTCTTCTGTGATAGGGAATTCACTGACTCGCTATGCCTCTGTCAGGGATGTTGTCGTTATTTCTGCAAGCGGCAGGGAAAAAACATATGACTTGTTCAAGGCTTCACGGTTGGGTGACATGTCCCAAGACCCTTATCTGCGTCCGGGTGATGTGATTGTGTTCAAGCGGTTTGAAAGAAGAGTGACCGTTTATGGTGCTGTAGAACGTCCTGGAAGCTACGACCTTTTGCCCGGAGAGAACCTGCGGAGTCTTATAGACTTTTATGGCGACGGATTGACGGAAACTGCGGATGTGACCCGCATGGAAATTGTAAGAACGCTTTTTGAAAATGCCGGTGTTGCAAAATCTTTGTATCTAGGTGAAAAAGAATATAACTCTGATTATGAATTAAAATGTTATGACACACTTAAGATTGCATCTTATTCTGATTTGCGTCCGGTTATGTTCATTGAAGGAGCTGTTTTTTCTGCAAGTTTTTTGGATTCCACTTCAATGGATTCGCCAACAGATGCTTCTGGTATTGTGGATTCCACTTCATCTGATTTAATTTCTTTGGATTTAAGTTCATTGGATTCCAACTCTTTGGATTCCAGCAACAGGCTAACGGTGGCTTTTAACGAGGGAGAGAATTACGCATATCTTGCCCGCCGTGTAAAAAAGATTTTTTCAGAAATTTCTGATCTTTCCGCCGCATATATTGTGCGTGGAAATGAACGTTTCCCCGTGGACTTGAATTCTTTCTTGTACGATGCGAATTTCTATTCTGATTATTTTGTAGAAAAAAACGATGTTTTGGTTGTTCCTTTTAGACAACTTTTTGTTTCCGTTGCAGGAAGTGTTGTTGCACCCGGAAGGTATCCTTATATCCCAGACAGAAATTGGGAATATTATATAGGACTTGCAGGTGGGTTTATACCGGCGCAGAATTCCAGAAAATCTATAACCATAGTAGATGTTGCCGGCAACGAGTTGAGCAAAAGCGATGTGGTTACTCCAGAGGCGACCATAACGGCAAAGGCAAATTCTTTCACCTATTATTTCAATCAATATGCTCCCGTGGTCACCACCATATTGTCTTTGGTGACTTCCGTGTTCAGCATAATAGCTGCTACAGCTAACTGATTTTGATTTTCAATTATTTCAACAAAATGTTCATTGCCCGATTGACACATTTATAAGTTTTTCTTATAATTCCTTTTGAACAATAAATATATCCTTTTTTGTTGGGAGTCGTTCAAACGGCTCTTTTTTTGTATTCAGAGGTTGTGTTCCTCTGTTTTGGAGGGTATGTGGACTACAAACCTCTTGATTCTGTTCCTTATTATAAAGACTGTGGCGTTCTCGTCGGCGCTCTTGGATATGTGCTTGTGCAGTTGAATGTCGTGCCGCAAAACGGAACAATTAAAGTCACTGCGGTTATTTCCCGCCCTGTATCCGAAGTTAATTCTTCCATAGGGATAGAAGACTGTGCCAAGGTTCACCGTGTGTTGCTTCCAAGGTTAGAAGCTGTTTTGAACTCGCAGGACATTTATATGGAAGTTACTTCTCCGGGTATGGAAAGAAATATAAAAAACGCTGCGGAATTCGCGCTTTTTGAAGGCCGCTTTGTGCGTGTTTGGGACCAGGAGGTTTCGGACTGGGTTCCCGGTCGTGTTACTTCCTCGGACTCAGAATCGGTAACATTGGAAGTTGTGCATGGGGAAGATGTGGAATCTGCCGTGGCAGAGCAAAAGCGAATTCCTTATGTTCGTATATCAAAAGCAAAATTATTACAGATGTAAACTAAAGGAGGCTTGCCATGGCTTCTCAACTGGCAGAAGCGATACGCCAATTAACCCAAGACAAGGGAATTTCAGAGGATTCTGTTCTTCGTACTATTGAAAATATGTTAAAGGCGGCTTACAAGCGAAAATTCGGAACTTGCGACAATGCGGTGGTCAAGTTCACGGATGATTTGTCCGATGTGGAGATTTATTCCAGGAAAGTAATTGTTGACGGTGTCTATGACCCAGTTACGGAAATAGAGTTGGAAGAAGCCTTGGCTCTTAGCCCCGACTGTGAAGTTGGGGATGAAATAGACATTATGGTTGACCCAAAGGAATTCGACCGTTCGGCCGTGCAAACAGGAAAGCAGACCGCCCACCAGTTTCTTTCTGAAAGTCAAAAGGACAGTTTGTATTCGGAGTACAAAGACAAAGTTGGCGAGATAATAATTGGCTATTATCAACGTGAAAGAAACGGTAACATTTTTGTTGATCTTGGTGGAAGGGTTGAGGGTGTTTTGCCTTTAAAGAACCAGTCGCCAAGAGAAACTTATCATAAGAACGATCGTATAAAAGCTCTTATAACGGACTTGAAGAAGACCAACTCTGGGTTGCAACTTGTGCTGTCCCGTACAGATCCAGAATTTGTACGTAAAATCGTGGAGTTGGAAGTTCCGGAGGTTTACGACAAGACTGTGGAAATTCATAAAATTGTCAGGGAGGCAGGATACAGGACAAAAATTGCCGTGTATTCTCGCCGTGACGACATTGACCCGGTTGGTTCCTGTGTAGGTCCTAAGGGTGTCCGCATTCAAGCTGTAATTCGTGAGCTTGAGGGTGAGAAGATTGACATCCTGAAATACGATGCAGATCCATGTGAATTCATAAAAAACGCATTGTCTCCTGCGGAAGTGACGGGTGTGGTTGTGTTGGACGAAGACAAGCGACAGGCTTTGGCTGTTGTTCCTGAAAGCCAGTTTTCCCTTGCAATCGGGAAACAGGGTTTGAACGTGCGTCTTGCAAACCGGCTTGCGGACTGGAACATTGACGTTAAGACTGAAGACCAATACGAGGAACTTGACGAGTTGGTCGCCGAGTCCAGAAAAGCGGCGCAGGAATTGTTTGCCGATGACGTTCAAGCCATTGCAACTGTGGCGGAACTTCCCGGAGTTGATGAACGTGTTGTAGGGATTCTAAAAGAAAACGGCATAGAAGATATAGAGCAATTCTTGAACGCCGTGGAAGATGGTTCTGTTTCACAAATAGAGAATTTGTCGGATGATGACATAGAGAAAATTTCAACGCTTATAAATGAGACGGTGGAATTCATTGAGGACGAAGTAGAAGAAACAACCGAAGCCCCAGAGGAAGACGAAGAGTATTTTTGTCCTGAATGTGGTGCAAAAATAACGATTGATATGACAGTTTGTCCTAGCTGTGGTATTGGTCTAAGTTTTGAAGAAGAGGAAGAAGAATAGGGTAGAATATGGCGGATGAAGTAGAAAACAAACAAAAGTTTATACTCAACAAGAAAAAGGCAGATGTGCCTGCAAATCAATCGGTTTCGCAACAGCAACCTCAAAAAATTGTTGTTCACAAACAAGGACAGCAACACCCTGTCCAAGAAAAAACTGTTAAGAAGGTTGTTGTTGTAAAGAAAAAGCCCGTGACTGTAAAGGTGGACGGGGAAAAGAATGAAGGCAAGCCCGTAGCGGCGGAAAATTCTGCTTCTGTTGGTGCAGCGCAGGCACAAGATGTAACTAAGAAAAATTCACCGTCCAAGGTGCAAGGCGAGGCAAAACAACCTTCAGAGCAAAAGGCAAAGTCGCAAACAACTTCCGAACAAAAACCAAAGACACATACCACTTTTGAGCTCAGTCCCTCCAGACCTAACGTAAAGGCAGGTAATTTATCTGAAAAAGGTAGAGGTGGCTTTAACAGAAACAACAGAGACGGCAATTTCAACCAAAGACGTGAAGGTGGAAATTTTACGGGGGCTCAAGCTAGAGAAGGTTTCCAAAATCGCAATGCAAACGGCAACCGAGACCGAAACCACCAAGGAGGTGGTTTTAACCGCCAAGGAGGGAACCAAAACCGTAACGCTGGGTTCAACAGGGACCGCAACGGACAAAACGGTGGGTTCAACAGGGGTGGTGGATTTGGTGGAAATCGTTCCGCAGGCCAGAACACACAAGGCGGGCAAAACAACTTTAACCGTGGGGGTGGCGGAAGGACTGGTTTTGGCAGCGGACGACCTGGCTTTGGGGGAGTTCCTGCTCCCGTTGAACCTCAGAAAGTTGTTCCTGCAAAAAAGACGTTCAAGGGGAAAAAGCCAGTCTACCGCAAGGACAAAGAAGAGGAGATGTTTGACGACAAGCTGTATGGACAAAAGAAAAAACAGTCTGTCATGGCAAATCCTGTTCCTGCGTCCATAGAGATTATGGAAACAATTTCCGTTTCCGACTTGGCAAAGAAGATGAACTTAAAGGCTTCTGAAATCATCGGAAAGTTGATGTCCATGCGCATGATGGTTTCAATCACCCAGTCCATAGACGCAGACACGGCTACTCTTCTTGCTTCTGAATATAATTGCGATGTTCATATAATAAGTTTGTATGACGAAACCGTTATTGAAAGCGATGCCGGACAAGAAGGTGATTCACGTCCCCGCCCGCCGGTTGTTACAATCATGGGTCATGTTGACCATGGTAAAACAAAGACCTTGGATGCAATCCGCAGCACTCGTGTGGCGGAGGGGGAATTTGGTGGAATTACCCAGCACATTGGTGCTTACATGGTTTGCAACGACAAAGGGGATATTACATTCCTTGACACTCCCGGTCACGAAGCGTTTACTATGATGCGAGCCCGTGGAGCAAAGATTACGGATATTGTTGTCCTTGTTGTTGCCGCCGACGACGGTGTTATGCCCCAGACGGTGGAAGCCATCAATCACGCAAAAGACGCAGATGTTCCGATTATCGTGGCGGTGAACAAAATCGACAAGCCAGAAGCCAATCCCGATCGTGTAAAGACCCAGCTTTCGGACTTGGGTCTTGTTCCAGAAGATTGGGGTGGCGACACTCAGTTTGTTCATATCAGTGCGCTAAAGAAAGAAGGCCTTGACGACTTGTTGGATGCAATTTTGCTACAAGCAGAAGTTCTTGAACTTACCGCTACATGGAATTGTCGTGCGGAAGGTAAAATCATAGAATCCCGTGTGGACCATGGTCGTGGTGTTGTTTCCACCGTTATTGTAGAGCGTGGAACTCTTAAGACAGGAGACCCTTTTGTTGCAGGAATTTATTCCGGGCGAATTCGTGCCATATTCAATGACCGTGGAGAAAAAATCGACCAAGCCACGCCCAGTATG
The DNA here is from genome assembly GCA_045535895.1 of Treponema sp. Classification (GTDB taxonomy): domain Bacteria; phylum Spirochaetota; class Spirochaetia; order Treponematales; family Treponemataceae; genus Treponema_F. The sequence goes on along the minus strand of JAZSMM010000120.1, from coordinate 3,441 downwards.
CCGGTTGAAATCCTTGGCATGGAATCCATGCCGATGGCAGGAGATCCGTTCCAGGTTACGGACACGGAAAAAACCGCTCGCTCTATTTCCACCAAGAGGCAGGAATTGCGCAGGTTTGAAGATGCAAAGAATGTCCGCAAAGTTACTTTGGACAATTTGTACGACACAATCGATGCCGGCGAGGTCATGGAGCTAAAGGTTATCATAAAGGCGGACGTGCAGGGTTCTGCGGAAGCGTTGAAATCCTCTTTGGAAAAACTTTCCACAAAGGATATTCGCCTTGTGGTTATCCACTCGTCTGCCGGAGCCATAAACGAAAGCGATGTCATGTTGGCGGCTGCGGATTCCAATGCCATAATCGTTGGGTTCAATGTGCGACCGACTCCAAAGGCCAAGATTCTTGCCGACCAGGAAAAGGTTGACATACGCAAATACAACGTTATCTACAAAGCTGTAGAAGAAATCACCCTTGCAATGGAAGGTATGCTAAAGCCGGATGTGAAAGAAGAAGTTATCGGTATGGTGGAAGTGCGGGATACTTTCCGTGTTCCAAAGGTTGGTCTTATTGCCGGTTCTTACGTTACCCAAGGGCAAATCAAGCGTACCAGCAGCGTGAACGTAATCCGAGAGGGAATTGTTATTTACACAGGAAAGGTTTCTTCCCTCAAGCGGTTTAAGGACGACGTTAAAGAAGTTCTGACTGGTTATGAATGTGGTATAGGCATTGACAGCTGGCAGGATATCCAAGTGGGCGACCAACTTGAAGTGTTTGAGTTTGTAGAAGTCGCACGCAAGTTGTCTGATTCTGCAAAGTCCTCTGAAGAAATTGCGGAGTTGTAGGCATGGGTTCGTTCAGATTGGTGAGGCTTGGAGAGCAAATTCGTGATGAAATTTCCAGGATGATTTTGTCGGGACAAATAAAAGATCCCCGTGTATCTACTTTTCTTTCTGTGAACCGTGTAGATGTTTCCGGGGATTTGGGGTATGCCAAGGTTTATGTGTCCAGTTTTATGAGCGACAAGCAGACGGAAACAGGCGTTAAGGGGTTGCAAAATGCTGCTGGCTTTATCCAGTCTTCTATTGCACGGAAATTGACTATACGGCAGTTTCCAAAGTTGACTTTTATTGCTGACTTTAGCATAAAAGAAGGCTTTGATATGGTGAAAAAATTGAATGCCTTGGAACTGCAAGAAGCAGAAGAGCAGGCGGCTCGTGATTCTGCTTCTACCGGGGAACAAGTGGACTTGTGAAAAATTCTTCTGCTTCCGGTGTGATTTTATACGCAAAACAGCCGGGAATTACCAGTTTTTCTTCTTTGAGCTTGATAAAAAAAGCCTTGGGTACAGGCAAGGTTGGTCATACGGGTACGCTGGATAGTTTTGCGGAAGGTTTGCTTGTCGTTCTTGTTGGCAAACTGACACGTCTTGTTCCATATGTGACAGCTGCTGATAAAACTTATCAGGCTGTGGTTTCTTTTGGAAAAGAAACAGACACGTTGGAGCTTACGGGGAATGTGGTTAAAGACGGTCCAGTGCCTTCCCGTGAGCAAGTGGAAAATGTGTTGTGCCAATTTACAGGGCAAATTCAGCAAAGGCCGCCGCTTTTTTCTGCGATGCACATAGACGGTCGGCGTGCCAGTGACATCGCAAGGTCCGGTGAAACCGTGGAAATGCCCTTCAAGACCGTTGTGGTTGGTTCCATTGAATTGTTGGATTATTCTCAAGCAGACGGTTTGGGTTTGTTCGAGGTGACGTGCTCCAAAGGAACTTATATACGTTCTTTGGCAAGGGATATAGCGATTGCCGCCGGTTCATGTGCCCATCTTGTTGCCTTGCGGCGTACATACGTCGGGGATTTTGATTTGGCAGATGCCGTTTTTGCCGATGGATTTGAAAAGTTTGATTTGAAAAGCCGGGGATGTGCGGAAAACCCTTCTTTTTATACGGAAAGCCAGATTCAGCAGGTTCGTTCCGCTCTAAAACCGTTCACGCCTGCGCTTGCTGGAAAGTGCGGCCTTGTTCCGCTTGTTTTGCGAAAAGATTATGAAAACGACTTTTTTGCCGGACGTTCGCTTAAAGCAAACTGGTTTTTGGGTGGAGTTGAATCCGTTGGTGAATATGGTGTGTTTGCGGAAGACAATTCTTTTGCTGGCGTAGTACGCCGCCATGAACACTTCCTTCAGTATGGTTTTGTGGTTCCCAAGTCAAAGTGCTGAAAACAATGTGGAAAGCGGAAATGGACGGTGATTTTTTTGTTTACAGTTGGACCGATGTCCTGTCCGGCAAATCTTCCGTAAAGGATTTGCTTGAGGCAAAAGGATGTTCTGCGACGGCTTTGACCGTGGGCGGGTTTGACGGCGTTCACCTTGGGCACATGGCGTTGCTTGACGCAGTGTTGGCCAAAAAAAATCTCTTGCCCGGCGTTGTCACGTTTACAAAGTCTCCTGCCTCTGTCATTAATTCCGCTTCTTTTTTGGGTTCTGTCTATACATTGAACCAACGGCTTGAAATTTTCAAGGGCAAAGGTTTTGCCTTTGCTGTGGTAATTGACTTTTCCCATGAATTTGGTAGAATGGAAGGGAATATTTTTCTGTCCATTTTGAAAGACTTCCTTTTGATGTCTTTTATGGCGGAAGGAAAAGACTTCCGTTGTGGGTATAAAGGGGCTTTTGGATTGTCCCAGACGGTTTCTTTTTTGCAGAGCCAAAAAATTGCTTTTGGGGAGATTCCGCCCGTTTTGGTTGACGGGCAAAGGGTAAGTTCCACTACAATCCGCAACCTTGTTTCTTCCGCAGACTTTGCTTTTGCCAAGAAATTGTTGGGTCGTCCCTATGCACTTGACTGCACAGTTCGTGAATGGGGAAAAAAAGGGGACGAGTATATCTCTTGCAGTCCAAGCGTTGTAGAAAACCAAGTGCTTCCTCCTAGTGGAAAGTACGATGTTTTTTTGAGGTTTTTTATAGGACAACGCACAGAACTTTTCCCTTCCGTTGTTGAAATTTGTGGAAAGGAAATAAAAGTAAAATTGCCGGATAACGATTTTGTCCACTCCGGTATTTTACAAGCCGTGGAATTCACGGTGTAAAAATTGTATCTCAAAGGGATTAAAATAAAAGGAGTAAGTAATGGCACTTACAAAAGACACAACTGCCTCTATCGTGACAAAGTTCGGGACAAACGAACGTGATACAGGCAACACCAGAGTTCAGATTGCATTGCTGACTGAACGAATCAAGCAGCTTACAGAGCATTGCAAGGCTTTCAAGAAGGACAAGACGGCTTCTCGTCGCCTTATTATTCTTGTTGGTCAACGCAGAAGCCTGCTAAAGTATTTGCAGCGGACAGACCTTGAAGGTTATCGTGCGCTTATCAAAGAACTTGGCCTGCGTAAGTAAGTTGTCAAGGACAGCCTGCTGCCGTTGTGTGCGGGAGGCTGTCCTTT
>JAZSMM010000192.1:0-2167 GCA_045535895.1 Treponema sp. | reverse complement strand
GGCATGGACAACGAAGCACGCAAACTGGCATACAACTGCGACATAACATACGGCACAAACAACGAACTGGGTTTTGATTACTTGAGGGACAATATGCAGATTGATCCTGAACAAAAAGTTCAAAGGGGATTTTCTTTTTGTATAGTGGACGAAATAGACTCTATCCTCATTGACGAAGCACGAACCCCTTTGATTATATCAGGGGCAGGAGAAGACGACACTTTCAAATTCCATGAAGTTGACAAATACGTGCGGCAACTTACCGAAGTGGAAAAAAACCCTGAAACAGACGAATACCCGGACGAGGCCCAGGGACAAACGGTAGTCGGGGATTACAAAATAGACGAAAAATCAAGGCGAGTTTCTTTTACAGACCAGGGAATGCTGCGCATAGAAGAGATATTGCAAAAGCACAACCTTATAAACGGAAGCCTTTTTGACGAAGAAAACTTTGAGTACATACACTATTTTACCCAAGCCGTACGTGCCCACAAACTGTACAAGCCCGACGTGGACTACGTTGTGCGGGATGGTCAGGTTCAGATTGTGGATGAATTCACCGGACGCATTTTGGAAGGCAGACGTTACGGGGACGGACTGCACCAGGCCATAGAAGCAAAGGAACATATCAGGATTGCCCAACGTAACCGTACCCTTGCCACAATCACATTCCAAAATTTTTTCAGGATGTACGACAAATTGTCGGGAATGACAGGAACGGCGGAAACGGAGGCTGTGGAATTTGACAAGATTTACGGACTTGACGTAGTCGTCATTCCCACAAACAAACCCGTTGCCAGAATAGACAACGACGATGAAGTCTATCTTACAGAAGACGACAAATGGAACGCAATCTGCAAAGAAATCGTGGAATGCCATTCCAAAGGACAACCCATACTTGTGGGAACTGTTTCCATTGAAAAATCAGAGCATCTTTCCGCCCTGCTCACCCGCAAAGGCGTGCGACATGAAGTGTTGAACGCAAAAAACCACGCAAGAGAAGCCCTTATCATAGCGGAGGCCGGAGCAAAAGGTGCCGTCACAATCGCCACAAACATGGCAGGACGAGGAACCGACATAAAACTTGGCGGGAACCCAGAATTCCGTGCGCGTAAAAAAGCGGGAACTACAGCCACGCAAGAGCAATACGAATTGGCATTGAAAACCGAAAAAGAAAAATGGCTTTCGGACTATGAGCAGGTGAAATCCCTTGGCGGTCTTTATGTAATTGGAACGGAACGTCACGAAAGTCGTCGCATAGACAACCAGTTGCGCGGACGTTCCGGACGACAAGGAGACCCGGGACGCAGCAAATTTTACATCTCAATGGACGACGACTTGATGAGGTTGTTCGGCGGGGAGAAAATGAAGTCAATAATGTCCAGGATAGGAATGCAAGGCGGTGAACCAATTTTTCATCCATGGCTGAACAAGGGCATAGAAAAAGCGCAGACAAAGGTGGAAGAACGCAACTTTGAGATACGCAAGCATCTTTTGGAATACGACGATGTTTTGAACGAGCAACGCAATTTCATCTACCAACAGCGTGACCAAATCCTTGTTGACAACGACTTGAAGAAACGCATTCTTTCAACAGCGGAAGACCAGGTGACCTCTTTGGTGGAAAATTTCCAATCCGCAGGGAAAAAGAACAACGATGCTGCCTTGTCGGATCTTGTATCCCGGTTAAAACAAACCTTTGCTCTTGCAGTCCAAGCACAGGACATAACCAGCCATGACAAGGACTTGGGTTCTTACCTTATGACCTTGCTAGAAAAGGATTTAAAGGAAAAAGAGCTGTTGGCGGGGACGGAAAACTTGAACATGTTCATACGCTATCAATATGTCCAATTCATAGACAAGAAATGGCTGGATCATTTGGAGCAACTTGAGGGTCTGCGAGAAGCCGTGTACTTGCGTTCCTATGGTTCAAAAAATCCGCTTACGGAATACAAAATAGATGGGTTCAACATATTCGACCAAATGATTGATTCAATACGCAGCGAGATTGCAGGAAGAGTGTTCCGCGTAAAAGTACAACATGAGTCTCACTCCCAGCGCAGAGGACCTCAGACAAGGCAGATGAACGCACAGCACAATGCAATGCAGTCCTTTGACGGAAACGCCGCAAGACAGGCGGCGGGTTCCTCCCCCAAAGTCGGGTCGG
>JAZSMM010000153.1:0-2662 GCA_045535895.1 Treponema sp. | reverse complement strand
CTGAGCCACAACACCAAGCGGGGCGCAGCCCTGGGCGGCATCCTGAACGCAGAGCTGCTGAAGGCACAGGGCTTCTTCGACAATCTGTAAAAGATATAATCTCCCCTCATCCATTTTTCTTCCCGTTTTTTTGCTAAAAATCGGGAAGAAATTTTAATCTTCTATCAGTTCAAGGAAACGGAAGGATTTTATGGCAACAACAAAACTTACAATGAAATTTCTTGGTGCGGCAGGAACAGTAACAGGTTCTTGTACACTGCTTACTTTTACCAATGTAAATGGAGATACAAGTAAATTTCTTGTTGATGCAGGAAGTTATCAAGGTGAAAGAAGCAATGGGCAAACTCGAAATGAAGAATTAAAGCAACTGGCTCCTGGTATTAAAGGTATTTTTATCACCCATGCCCATATTGACCACACAGGTCTTTTGCCGACTCTTGTTGATGCAGGATTCAAGGGGAAGGTGTATTGTACAAAGGCCACTCACGACATCTTGATTCCCATGCTATATGATGCCATGCGGGTGGAGGGCACACGTAAAAATCCTGAAGAAATCTGGGCAATTCTAAAGCAGCTTACCTTTTACCAGTTTGATGAATTTGAGGATTTTGTTTGGGGACAAAAATTCTTTTCAGTTGTAGCTAATTTTCAAGTGGGAATGCTACGGGCGGGACACGTCTTGGGTGCGGTAAGCTATTATTTTCGCTGGATTGTAGATGACTCACTTCCAGAAGACGACCTTGACAGATGGAAAGTTATTCATTTCAGCGGAGATGTTGGTTCTGGAACCGATGAATCCGAAAGCAGCATCATGCTTAAACCGCCTGTCTTGCCATACTATGGCAAACAGAACACCTATATTGTACTTGAGTCAACATACGGCACAAGACCAAGACCATCCGAAAACACCAGCATCATAGAAGAACGAATAGACAAGTTGTACACTATAATACAAGAAACCTTTGAGAAAGGTGGTTCTGTTCTTATTCCAGCCTTTGCATTCAACCGTTCCCAGGAAATTCTCCTCGACATTGAATACATTCAATATTTTTTACTTGGTCACGGAATCACTTATTACGACCAGTTGGATGCTTTACTGTGTGTGAAAGATTCCGAAAGAGAAAAAAAAGGTATAAAGCTAAAAAGAATGATGGAAATATTTCCTGAGATTGACTGGAGTCAATACACTGAGTCGTTCCTAAAACAAGTAAAGTTTAATTCTTTACCAAGTAAGCAACGAAAGGAACTCTTCTCCAAGCTTGACGAAATGTGTTTTTGGGAAAAAAACACAGGATTCTCATCCTCAGAGGAGGAAAAAAAATTGAATCTGCTACAGTGTGATAAAAATGAAATACATGATATGAAGTTAACAGACCTGAAAGAGGCATTGCCCAAAGTAACTGAAGAACAATTGGAACAACTTAGCAATAAAACCCTAGGAGAATTGAAGGACAGTTTTCCTGAGATTGACTGGAAGCAATATGTCCAATGGATATGGTTCGATTCTTTCCAACATGAACTACAAGAGGAAATTATCTCTAAACTTGAAGAAATGCTTGATGAAAGAAAACATCTAAAATATCCAGTATTAGAAAAAATACTAGAACTTGAATTTGATAAAAATCAGGCGCAATCTATAAAAGCAATAGAGCTAGAAAATAAATTTAGCAGCATACCTGATACATTCTGGAAGTCAACACTCAAAGACATTGACTCTGACGACACATTCAAGGGACTATCACAGGAACAAAAAAAAAGTATTATAAGAAAACTCAAAGATACTTACTACCTAAAATCAACCCCTGTGAAAATCGCTTCCCCTTTAATCTCTAGGCTCAATGAGGAAGGTTTTCTCAAACATCTTTGTGATTCATTTATGACAAAAGATGGAATAATAAAAACCAAGTATCTAGCACTTTCAATTTTTTCCCGATTTAATCTCGATGCTCCTACGGAAGCAGATGACCCTCAAACTTTCAGAAAAAAAATAGGAGATTTGAACAAGAAACTTAAAAGTGTTCTAAACCCTGAAACACCTCCTCAAAATCAGAGGAAAAATAAAAAACAGCAACAGAAAAACGCTCAACCTATAACAAAGCAGAATGGTCACGTGATTATCACTTCCTCTGGAATGTGCGACGAGGGAATGGTTATGCAGCTCCTCCCACAATTTCTATCAAACCAAAATGACACCATAATTCTCACCGGCTATCAGGCTGAAAAAACAAATGGCCGACTCTTAAAGGAACTTGCATCAGGAAAATTTGATGACAACTTTCAGGCCAAATACAACCATCATTTGAAGGGGCTGGACATACGGTTGAGCGACATTTGTTGCCGTATAGAAGACTTGTCCCCGTATTATTCGAGCCATGCCGACCAAACACAACTTGTCAATTATGTCCACGGAATTTCAGGAGACCCCAAACGTGAAAACATTTACCCAACAAAGGTTTTCCTCAACCATGGTACAGATGAAGGCAGGCAGGCCTTGGCCGAGGCGATAAAACAACGTAATGAAGAAACAAATCATAAAATAGAAGTTGTCCTTCCTGCCTATGGGGAGGAATTCGAACTGTAATTTGTAAGGAGTAACCATGAGCGAAAAGACATTTCCATTAAACCACGAGCAGCTGGAAAGGCTGACGGAAACACACGAGAC
>JAZSMM010000225.1:0-2424 GCA_045535895.1 Treponema sp. | reverse complement strand
TTTGTTAGTATTTTTTTCGTTTTCCATGACTCACCTTCCAATTTTTATGTTCACAGCACCCAAGCCGCATTCAACCTTAAGATTGTTCCGTGCCGAATAAGGGGAAGAAGAATTCCCTCCCACTCCGGAAATCTCCGTGTCGTTTATCTTTACGCTGCCCATGCCAACTTCCGCAGCGTAGGCATAGTCGGCGGGGTTGCCTTCAAGGTTCATCTGGACTTCCCCCATGCCGCATTCTATTTTTAACTCGCCTTCCATCCGGCCTGTGATTTGAACGGAACCCATGCCGCATTCCACGTCAAAACCTTCGCTGGAATGAAAGTTCAATAGTTTGCATTCGCCCATGCCGATTTCTGCCTTGCCTTTTTTGCAGACAAGTCGTGCATCGCTCCTTAACGAACCTGCACCTACTGTTATGTCTAGCAAATCCAAATTAATTTCTTGCGGCACAGTTATTTCTATTTTTTTTGCCCGCCCAATGGTCTTGAAAAAGCCCAATCCTTTTGAGCGGGAACTTATCTTCAATGTGTCACCATCTTGTTTTACAGAACATCCGTCGCCACTTGCCTTGACAGAAAAATCATTCCCAGAAACTATCACGGTTTGCGCCGCTGCTAGTTCCAAATCCAATTTTGCAACTTGTGTTGCACCAAAGGATGAACCCACCGGAACCAAGTCCCAACCTTTTGTATTCATGTTTACTTCCTCCGTAAAATCCTCTGTTTTTTCACCGTCTAAAATTCTTTCCATTCCATCCAAAGCATTTCCCATGTCCGCCCCGGCGAAAAGTGCTATCACAACAAGTACCGTTCCTATGCAAATCAACCACAACGCAAAAATCAAAGTGTTTCTGGTTCCTGTCTTCATGCCGTCGCCTCCTTTCTTTTAAACGGAATCCTGCACAAACTAACAATGCCCCGGATAATTGCCGGCACAATCTTTCCGCAGACCCAAGCGCCGCCCATAACACAAATCAAGCCCGCTCCCGCCAGCAAAAGACCTGTTCCTATCAAAAGCAAGCCGGAAAGCGGTGCACCAAACAACATTCCTATTCCAAACGCTGCCAAAAAAATCCCACCCAAAAGAATGACAAGGGCTGCCAAAACAAGGACAAAGCCAACTACAATCACTGCCACAAACAAACCAAAAAGAACACCGCCCACCGCAGTAAAAATAGAAGCCCAAATCGGAAAAGTTATGACAGCCAAAAGAACCAACAACAAAATTTTTGCGGCCTTTGCAGAACCATCATCGGTGGTTTCTACAACAGATTTTTCCGCTGTGCCATTTTTATTTTTTGAGGCAGTTTCACCTGAGCGTTTTTCTACCGGAATTTTTTCTGGAACACAGGAGAAATTCCTTAGTATAAATTTTGCCAAATCTTCTGGAGAACCAAGCTCGTCAATGACTTGGGATTCGTTTTCAGGTCCTGCGTCATCAAAGTAGTCGCTGTAGTATTTCAAGGCCTCATTGCGTTCGGCTTCTGGCAATGCCTGAATTTCTTTTCTAAGAGCTTCTATATATTCTGATTTGTTCATAGCCTTATATTGTCCCTCCCGTCATGTTGATTGTCCAAATAAAACACCGTCAATTTTTTTCTTGTACCCAAGCCATTCACGGCGGTACTCGTCTAGCCTTATCATTCCGTTTGATGTTATTCTATAATAGCGTCTGTTTCTTCCCGCGAATTCCACGTCGTAGGTTTCAAGGCAGTTGTCTTTTTGCAAACGACGAAGAACCGGATATAAAGTGCTTTCGGAAACATTCATTATGGCAAGAACATCCTGGGTTATCTTGTAGCCGTAAGTTTCTTCTTGGGAAACAATAGAAAGTACAATCGCATCCAACAAAGCTGCCCCTGTGTTGAATTCCATTATATTTGCCTCATATAATATTATATAGCGTATAATATTATATTTGTCAACAGGGGTTTGGCAACTCTCGCCCGTACGTGCGTAGGCAAAACACAAAGCCGTGACATGCAACGTGGCTGCGTGCAACGTGGGGGAAGGCAAGTGGACCCCAGCGACGCCACAAAAACGGTGCACTCCCCACAGGGGTCCCCGCCATTTTTGTGGCTGCGTCCCACTTGCCTTCCCCGGCTGTTTCTACAGCTCCGTTTCATGTGCGGCTTCCAATTTTTATTCGCACGGCGGTCGGTTTCCCACGTAACATAGAAAGATGGAATAGTGGGGTGCAATGCCGCCGACACGGAGTTACCAGTCGCGCAAGCGACGTATACAATAATTTCCTTGCAAACCAGACCACGCAAGTGGGCTGATGTCGGCCACTTTTATGTGAGCGATGTTTTTGCAAGGCAAAAACTCGCCGTCAGGAATTGGCATGGAAGCCAATTATTGACAGTAATCCAACTTTTTTCCCAACAACGGGCATTTTTTTGTCATTCCAAGCAATAATAATATA
>JAZSMM010000336.1:0-13433 GCA_045535895.1 Treponema sp. | reverse complement strand
TTCGTTCTTGCTGTCCTTGTCTTCACCTGCACTTCTTCCAATTATAACTATTGCGGTGTCTGTGCGACTCGCGACTGATCGAGCGGTTTCCATTGCAAGGGGCATTTCCTCTTGCGAAAAAGGTTCGCACCCCCAGCCGGTTCCTGCGTTGAAAGGATTTTCCTTTTCCCAGTCCTGATATGTCTTTAAAAGCTGTGAATCCACGTGTACCAATGGAGATTCGACCAAAGCATCCAGAATTCCTGTTACCTTGGATACGTTTACCATTCCACCCGAGCCTGTTCCACTTTTGTAGTAGTTTGTTTGGATTCTGCCATATACGGCTACACGGGCGTTTTTTTTGAGCGGAAGCACTTGGTTTTCGTTCTTTAGCAAAACCACTCCCTCTGCTACCGCTTGAATTGCAAGGTCTTGGTATTCGTTCCAATCCAGTATCATTTTTTTCTCCGTTTAAACTAGGTTTTGGGTTTTGTTTACACAGGATATACAAGCCTGTCGTCGCTTATGTTGTTCAGCGTTTGTTCCAGAAAACGTCGTGCATGCCACCGTGCCATTGGCAAATTCATGTCTAGGTAATTTCCACAGTCCTTGGCACTCGCACCGGGGATGGCTTCGTTCCAATCGCATATAAATTTGAACATATCTTTTACCAAAGGAAGAACATCTTTGGAACTGTGTTTTCCTGCAACGAGCATATAAAAGCCCGTTCTGCATCCCATAGGTCCAAAGTACACGATTTTATCCGCATAATCCTTGTTGTTGCGCAGGAATGTAGCCCCCAAGTGTTCTATCGTGTGTATGGCGGCCGTGTTTATTACAGGTTCGTCATTTGGGCTTGTCATGCGGATGTCGAATGTTGTTATCGTCGTGTCGGAAAAAACATCTTCACGTGACACGTAAAGTCCTGGTTTTAGTTTTATATGGTCAATTGTAAAACTGGCTATTTTTTCCATGGTTTAATCCTTCTTTTTCCCTAACCGCTTGAATATTTTGCGCAACAATCCCACCTTGCCCAACAACAGCCAATAAAAGAAAGCGACCGCCGCAAGAATCGGGATGCCGAAAATCACGATGTAAAGAAGCAATGCGACAAAACCTGCAAAAAAGTCCACCACATTTGAAATGAAGCGGCGGAACCCCCTGCCGAATTCCGGCCATTGGAAACCCTGGTCTGTTGTGCGGTATGGCAGCTCCATTTCCACATTGATTGTGGAATACTCTATTTGCCCGGAAAGACGGCGCATACGTCCTTCCATGGATTCAATTTCAGAAAGGGTGTTGTTGAGTTCTGTTTCAATCTGGAGCATGTCTTTCATGTCCTTTGCGCTTGCAAGGTAGGACTGCAACCTGTCCCTTAAAATTTTTCTGGTTTCCAGCCTGGTTTGAAGGTCGTAAAACTGCTCCGAAACATCTTGCGTGGAAATGCTACGGGATTTTACAACGCCAATTTCACCTATTGAAGTCATGGCTGTGTCGAATTTGCTTGCAGGAACACGTGCCGTAAAAGAAGCATGGCGTTCCTCGCTGTAAGAGGACGAAATGTAGCCGCCAAAAGATGTACACCAAGCAGAAACGGCTTCTTCTGCAGAAGCAAGGTTTTCAACTTGCAGCCGGATTGAACCGTTTTTTATTAATTTGCGTTCTAGTTCTTGTGCAGTTCCTTTTTCTTGTGAAGAACCAGATTCATTGAAACCTCTGGCCTGTACTTCAGATTCCGCAGTTGGGGACGCCATAATTGTGTCTGAAAAGATGGCAGCTTTTGGCGAAGCCGCGTTCATGGCTTTTGTCATAACCACAGACTCTTCCATTACAGCCATGTCTTCTGTGGCTGCCTCCACGCCTTGTGCTGCTTTGCTGCATGAAGTGAATGCAAAAACAACCGTTAAAAGGCAAAATAAAATAAAGAAAGATTTTAATGTGCGTTTCATATAAGGAAATTGTATCATGTTCATTCTAATAAGGGAAGAGTGGTTTTTATGTTTTCGCAGGCAAAGAATTTATTTGCTTGGGTTGAAACCAAAATTGAATTGAATCTGGTTGCTTCACGACAATGAAACGGATTCGCTGTTTTTGACAAGACCAACTTTAGCCAAGGAGCACATTCTTCTATCGCCCCAAATCCGTTGCTCCATCCTTCTACAGTACATGTCGTCCCGTTGGAATTCTGCCCGTTTATGCAAAACCATGCGTCCACAATATTGGAATAGAGTTTACCAACTGCATCCATGGCTTTCTGGCAAACGCCTTCTCCCAAAAGAAATATTTGTTGTTCTGGACGCAAGTCAAGGAATTTTATCAATGCTCCATATTGTGCCGTTGACATTTGGACAAACTGTTGTTCTTTTTGCGAAAAAGCCGTTGGGTTTGTGGCACTTTGAATGCGGTGCAACGCCGGTTCAAAGGTAGAGGAAAAATCCGCCACAACAACTTTGTATCCAAAAGATGCTGTTTGCGCTGCCACAGGTGCAAGCATTTCAGCGGTTTGTCTTGGGTCCGCCACAAAAAGCACTACGGGCAAAGGAGTGGAGTCCGTTTCCTTAGGCGAAAAAAAAGTGATTCTTGCATCGCAGGGGTCAAATATGGACGTGCGTTCGGTGTAACCGTTTGTGAATGAACCGCAGAGCAGGCGGGTTTCTTTTTGCACAGACAAGTCTTCCAAGGGTGTCTTTACAGGACGCAAGATAATTATTCCTGCCATGCAAACAACTAGGAGCAATAGGTTCAAACAAGAAAAAACGCATAAGGAAACACTGTAGAATTCTGTCACAAGACCAGAAAAAAATCTCAACATGCTGTGGAAATTAACAACGCATGTGACGATTGTTAAAAGCAGCACCAGCATGGAAGGAAGAGACACCCCCCATGCCAAGAACAATAGCAAACACAAAACCAAGGAAATTGGAGCCAATACAACAAAGACATCTTTTCTGCTTTTGTGAATAAAAAATATTCGTATGTTTGTGGCAATTAGCAAAGCCAAAACAAGTAGTTGTGAAACAACGCTGTCTACCATAACGCTATAATAAAACAAACGACAAACAATCTCAACCGCAATGAATCCATGTCAACTCGTGTTTGTTGTAACCCATGTGGCGAACGCAGCTGTTTGGAATTGAATCAAACTGTTCGACCAAGGTCCAGTTGGTTTTTCCTTGCATTTTTATTGTGCAGACCATGTTCTTGCACAGACCGCTTTCAAGCCAACGGAAAATCCATTTCAAAAGCCGTTCTGGATAGCAAATTACATCGGAACAAACCCAGTCGAATCTTCCCAGTTCTTGTGGCGGCAAAGTGAAAGCGTCATGCCGCATGAATTCCACCCTTGGGTCTTCCATAAGACTTGGAGCGAGTTCGCTTCTGCCTATCGCAAGGACATTGCAGCCTAGATTACGTAAAACCCAAGTCCAACCGCCGGGGCAAGAGCCTGCGTCCAGGCAACGGTTTTCTTCTTGCGGGATTTTCCCAAAACGCAGCATGGCATTTGTGAGAGCCTCTTGGAATTTTAAGTAGGCACGGCTTGGAGGGTTTGTATGGTCTTCTACGAATTCAATTGTTCCGCAAGGGAAAGGGCTTGTTGTTTGGGCGGACGCAACCAAAGTGTTGTTGTCTACAAGGGAATAAATCCCTATTTGCGAGGCAGGGATTTTTACAGGAAAGGTTCTTGGCTTAAAGTTTATGTATGGCAATTTTTCTTGAATCAAAGCCGTTCGCCTAAAAGCTGTTGTGGAATAAGAAGCCCAATTCCGTTGAATCTGTTTTAAGGCAAAAGCCGCTTCACCAATGGAACCAAAAGATATTTCGAGCGGCGACAAAAGCAAGTTTTTGCACCAATAGGGGTTTTCTTGTCTTAGGCTTTTTTTACCACAATCATGCGGCAGGAAAATTAAATCTGCAAATTGCGGGGCTTTGTTGATTGTTTCTTTGACAATGCCAAATCGTTCTTCAAGTTCTTCCAACAGAAACTGTTTTTTCTCCGGAAAAGCGAGAAGTCCCACAGTTTCCAAAGGGAAAGGCTTTATTGATATTGACATGAAGCGTTTAGCTCTGCGTAACTTGTGTTTTCGACAAAACAGTCGTCTTGTTCCATAGCTATTTCCATCATAAAACTTTCTATGTATGACTCTAAAATGCGCGACCCAGGGCTTCTTAACAGTTTGAACCCGATTTCTGATGCTATTTCATTTTTTGCATATACGGGTTGTCCAATTAAAAGCATTTCTTTTGTAACTGAGTTCTGGCTGAATTTGACTTTCAGCTCGTATTCTTTTTCTTTGTCTATGGTTACTTGGATTGGAAACCTTATTCTACACCCCGTGGAACTTATGTTGACCAAAGTACCAGGAAATACACAAATATCATCTGCTTCTACACGACCTATAGCCGAAAACCTGGGCTGCCGTCGTTTTTCGTTCTGCATGGGTATACTATGCTGAATTGAACCGCAAAAGTCAACAATAAAGTTTTATAAATTGTCCACCAAGTCCAAATAAAACATACGCTCTTCTTCTATGCAGCTGATTATGTCTGCTTTGTAGTCGTTGCGGTTGGTAAGCTCGTCTATTTCCAGCAAAAGTTTGTCTAGTCCGAATGTTGTAGCCACACCGACGACGACACCCACAACTGCACCGGCAGGTCCTGCTGCAAGTCCCGCCACGGCACCGCTAAGGGCGGAAGAAATCGCCTTTGAAGCTCCTTTTTTGACGGCGGACTTTGCGGCCGTGGTGACAGCTTTTGTCGCCGCCTTTTGCGTCAATTTTGTGGAAAGTTTTGCCAACAGTTTTTTCGTTACGATTCCTGTGGCAACACCGGCAACAGTTCCACCTGCTGTTGTCACTATGAATTTTTGCTTTCCAGTCATTATTCCTTCTGGTTTGTCCACGCGTTGGATTACATCCGGAAGGGTGGTTTTTATTTCCACATGGAAAAGACCGTTAGGGTTTTCTATTCTGTTTTGTTGGAATAAAAGTTCTTTTGCGTCTTGAAATTTCTGGAAATTGTTGTCGTAGATTGTTCCGAGTTGTTCCTCTAAATTATAACCGGGAGAAATTTGGCTTTCCATGTTTTTGTCCAAGAATTCGGCGACTTTTTCTTCTACTTGGTTTTCTACAACCCCTGCAAGGAAAGTAAAAAGTTCCGTGTATTCCCTTCCCAGACTGTAATACCAATCAAGGTAGTTGTCAGTTTTTTGAACCATTTGGTCAAAGTACGTATTTACGGCGTTTCCAAGCTCTTCTTTCGTTTTTGCCTCGAATTCTTCTCCCAACAAGGCGTATTTTGCGGATGTCCCGATGCGACATACTTCGTTTCCTACCTGTTCTGCGATAAGGGTTGTTTTGTCCACGGCAAGTTTCGCCCAGTTTTCGTGTGTGCAAGCCCACCACAAACCCAACTGCAAAAGAACGGCAAAAGTCAAAGTCGCAGAAAAAAACGCAATCTTTTGCCCAATAAAAAATTTACCGATTTTTTTGGGAGGATTTTCACGTTTGTCGTTGGAGTCTATTTTCTTTAGCAAATTGGTCACAGGAATAAAAACAGAGTTCATACGGTCTTTTGGCAGAAACCAACATAAAAAAAAGCGAGTCAACGCAAGAAACAGAATGCCGCCTTGCAATGTGAAAATAGAAAGTGCAAGGTAAAACGGAGAAGCCAACTCCATTACAAGGTCGTTGTTCAAAAGCGCATAAGTCACTGTGTTTATTCCACGCAAAATTCCGTCTATTACAAATGCGATTTTGTTCACTTGGAAAACGTCTTCTCTGGCAACGTCCACACCGCCGAACTGGCAGACCAAAAAGGAATATAGCAATGCGCCCGCTATAAGTATTACAATGTCCTTCCAAAAAGAAGAATGATACTCGGCGTATTTTTTTTTGTAAGTTTGTTCTGCAAGTTTTGTGACAAGCATGTGTACTACCAAAACAATTGGCAAAGTCACGGCACAGGCAAGGCCTTCTGAACGTGAAAAGGTGGCAACGTATACGGCCAAAACAAAAGACAAAAGACAGCTTGCAACTATATGTAAAGTGTATATGGGCCATCGTTTTTTTGCCATTTTGTACATAGCACTTTTGGGATTGTAATGCTTTAAAGAGAATTCTTTCCGCAGCATGGTTTTTGCGCATGAATACACAGCCATGGGAACAGCAAGCAATATGACTGCTACAAAGTAAAGGATGTAATTGTCACGTATGACCAAAGCACGGCAGACTATGCAGACAACCAAAGCCAGAAGACATTTGCCCAAAAGACTGAACGTGTTTGCCAATGATTTAAAAAAATTTTTCCTTTCCATGACAACTCCTTTGCTTGTCGTAATATTATAGACGCAAACTTACTATAAGTACAGGTTAATTTTATTATTTGTTTGCATAGATTTGAATCAATTGAAATTTAACTAGAAATTCTCGTTGAATTTTAACTACTTGACATTGTATTGTTTTTTCTGCTAGATTTGTACCAAGTTAAACTGAATTATTTCACGAGTTTATATGTCCAAACTTAATTAAATCAAACATCATGGAGAATTTTAATGGCACCGATTCAAAGACGGCGTTTTGTCGATACGTCGGAAAGTCAGGCGCAAGAATTGGCACAGGAACAGCTTGAACTTGATGTGTCTGAGTCCAACGACCGTTCTTTTCCCTCCTCAACGGAAAATCCATCAGAGCAGATGATTGGCGAACCTGTCGCTACGGAAAGTGAGCAAGTAGAACAATTCCAAGAAGAAACAACTGAAGTAAAAGAACAGATTCCACCGCATAGAGAACAGCGTATTGTTGTTCGCCGTCCAACCCGCAGGGCTTCGACTTCCAGAAATGTTTCAGGAGAGTCTGCTCCTGTGCAGCGTGGACGACCAAGAAGCACGGGAACTCGTTCTTCTTCATACAGCAGGCCTTCCTCTCCTTCAGTGGAAAGACAGTTTTCCGTGACTCCTAGTACGGCGGAAATTGCGGCAATGCATAGTGCCATGGCTTCTGCCACGGAAGATTCAAACATAGATTCCAAGCCACGCCTTTTGATAAATGATTTGACAAACATGGGCGTTCAAGGTCTTCGTGACATGGCAATCCAATATGGCATTCCCAACGAAGATTTGCTTGCCATGAAAAAGCAGGAATTGATTTTTGTCATATTGAAAGCCCATACAGAGCATGGCGGAATTATTTTTGCTAGTGGTTCTTTGGAAATTCTTCCAGACGGTTACGGTTTTTTGCGCTCTCCTCAGAACAGTTATCTTCCCGGTCCAGACGATATCTATATTTCTCCAAGTCAGATACGTCTTTTCAACTTGAAAACCGGTGACACAATCTACGGGCAGATTCGTTCCCCAAAAGAAGGGGAAAGGTTTTTTGCCCTTTTACGCATAGAAACTGTCAATTTTGAAGAAACCCGTGTTGCCCAAATGCGTATACCTTTTGACAACCTCACGCCACTTTATCCAGATGAAAAACTCCATCTGGAAACTTCCACAAACGAATTTTCCACAAGGATAATGGACTTGTTCAGTCCAATAGGCAAAGGTCAGCGTGCCCTTATTGTGGCTCCACCAAAAGCAGGAAAAACAATCCTTATGCAAAAAATAGCCAATGCGATTACAGACAACCATCCGGAAGTTTATCTCATTGTGCTGCTCATAGATGAACGCCCGGAAGAAGTTACGGAAATGGAGCGTTCAATCAAAGCGGAAGTCATTTCTTCCACTTTTGATGAACAAGCGACACGTCACGTTCAGGTTGCGGAGATGGTGCTGGAAAAAGCAAAGCGACTTGTGGAGCACAAGCGTGATGTCGTCATATTCTTGGATTCCATAACACGTCTTGCTCGTGCATATAACCAAACTGTTCCTACTTCCGGTAAAGTTCTTTCTGGGGGTGTGGATTCCAACGCTTTGCACAAGCCAAAAAGATTCTTTGGTGCCGCCAGAAACGTGGAAGAGGGCGGAAGCCTTACGATTATATCCACGGCTCTTATAGAAACCGGAAGCCGCATGGACGAAGTCATCTTTGAGGAATTCAAAGGTACCGGCAATATGGAGATTAATCTTGACCGCAAGTTGGCAGATCGCCGTCTTTTCCCTGCAATCAACATAAAGAAGTCGGGGACAAGAAAAGAAGAACTCCTTCTTACAGACGAAGAGTTGCAAAAAGTCTGGATTCTGCGCAAGGTTATAAGTCCCATGGACGATGCGGAGATTATGGAACTTCTTCTTGACAAAATGAGCAAAACCAAGAATAATGAAGCGTTCTTGAAATCCATGAATACCATGGGTGGTGAATAATCGCTTTACTTGAAATTATCGTCTTGTGGGAGCAGATGCCAAAAGGTTCTGTTTTCGGGCAAGACGGATTGAATATGGAGGACTATGATGAAAAAGGATACACATCCTAATTATGAGTTGACAAAAATTACTTGTGCTTGTGGCAATGTTATTGAGACACGCTCAACGGCGAAAAACATTAGCGTGGAAATTTGTTCCGCTTGCCATCCTTTCTTTACAGGTAAGCAAAAATTGGTTGACACAGCAGGACGAATTGAACGCTTTAACAAAAGGTTCAAAATCAACCAGAACTAAGGTTGTCGTTTTGTCCGTTGTTTTGGAATGCACCCCTAAATGCTGGGGTGCATTTTTTTGTGCATTGGTTCTTATGTAGCCATTATTTCAGAAATGGTTTTCATTATCTCGTCATGGCAGCCACCGCAACCGGTGGAACATTTAGTTATGTTTTGTACTTCCTTAAAGGCTTCTTCCACTTGCACAAAGTTTTTGTTGTCATGCAAAGCCTTTGCCACATCGTTGTAAGTTACGTTTTTGCAGTTGCAGATTTTTTTGTTCACGGCCGAAGCCATTTGTTCTTCCATAAAAGCACCTCTGTTCAAATTGTAAATCTGTAGCGATTTAAATGTCAAGTTTTAAAGCAACTAAACTTAACAAAAAAACCGCCCGCTTAAACGGACGGTTTTTATTGTTTTTGTTAGACAGCCTTACATAGCTTTGAGGTTTGCCTCAAGTTTATCAAGTTCAGCTGTAAGTTCCTTGGGCAAGTGGCTTCCGAATTTTGGATAGTGGTTTTCACGGATATCCTTGATTTCTTTAAGCCATCCTTCCTTGTCCACAGAAGTGATTGCAGGAACATTTGCCTTGTAAACTTCGTCCAAGCCGTCAAGGTTGAGTGCACCTTCTTTTGGCATGTAACCGATTGCTGTTTCAACAGCGTTGTCCTTGCCGTCGCAGCGGTCGAAAATCCATGCCAAAACACGGCTGTTGTCGCCGTAACCTGGCCACATAAAGCCGCCGGGCAACTTGTCGTTGGAGTCGTCCTTGCGGAACCAGTTGACGTAGAAAATCTTTGGCAACTTGTCTGCTGTGGATTTCTTTCCGATGTTGATCCAGTGCTGGAAGTAGTCGCCCATGTTGTAGCCACAGAAAGGCAACATTGCGAATGGGTCGCGGCGAACCTGTCCAACTTGGTCTGAAATAACGGCTGCTGTAACTTCTGAACCAACGATTGAACCCAAGAATACACCATGATTCCAGTCACGGCTTTGATGTACCAAAGGAATTGTGCTTGGGCGACGACCACCGAACAAGAAGGCACTGATAGGTACACCTTTTGGGTCTTCCCATTCAGGAGCGATACAAGGACACTGGCAAGCAGGGGCTGTAAAGCGTGCGTTGGGATGAGCAATTTCTTCACCCTTGGGACTCTTGTCCTTTGCAGGGGCTGGTTTCTTGTTTCCGTGCCAGTCAATCAACTCGCCGGAAGCAGGGTAACCGATTCCTTCCCACCAGATGTCGCCGTCTTCTGTAAGACCGCAGTTTGTAAAGATTGTGTTTTCTTTGATGGATTCCATTGCATTTTTGTTGGAACTGTCGCTTGTTCCAGGAGCAACACCAAAGAACCCGTTTTCTGGGTTGATTGCGTACAAACGACCATCCTCACCGAATTTCATCCATGCAATGTCGTCGCCGATTGTTTCAACCTTCCATCCTGGAATTGTAGGAATAAGCATGGCAAGGTTTGTCTTTCCGCAAGCTGAAGGGAATGCACCAGTAACATATTTAACTTCACCCTGAGGATTTGTGAGTTTAAGGATGAGCATATGTTCTGCAAGCCAGCCTTCATCCCGTGCAAGAACAGAAGCAATGCGCAAAGCAAAGCATTTCTTTCCAAGAAGAGCGTTTCCACCATAACCAGAACCATATGACCAAATTGTGCGTTCCTCAGGGAACTGGGAGATGTATTTGTTTTCCATGTCTGCGCAAGGCCATTCGCCGTTGTCGCTTTCGCCCTTGGCAAGAGGTTTTCCAACTGAATGAAGACAAGGAACAAATTCGCCGTCTGTTCCAAGTACGTCAAGAACCTTTGTTCCTACACGTGTCATAATGTCCATATTGCAAACAACGTATGCTGAGTCGGTAATTTCGATTCCGTTCTTTGCGATGTTGGAACCAACAGGACCCATAGAGAAAGGAATTACGTACATTGTGCGACCATGCATACAACCTGTGTAAAGACCTGTCATTGTGGCTTTCAATTCTTTTGGGTCAATCCAGTGGTTTGTAGGACCTGCATCTTCTTCTTTTACGCTGGCAATGTATGTGCGGCCTTCTACACGTGCAACGTCTGATGGCTGAGAACGGAACAGGACGCTGTTCGGACGCTTTTTCAAAGGAGTTGCAAGACCAGACTTTATCATTTCCTGCATAAGTCTGTCATACTCTTCTTTTGACCCGTCGCAAACGTAAACTTCGTCTGGTTCACACATCTTTGCGACTTCTTCTACCCATGCTTTGATTTTTGGGTGCTTGATGTCATTGATTGTCATAATAGCTCCTATAATTGTATGCCTGAACACGGCATAAAATTTAAACGTATTCAGAAGAAATATACTGTTTTTAGGGCTTTTATTCAACCATCTTGTCCGTTATAGGCATTTCCCCTTTAAGTTTGACAGACTTCATTAATCATGTTACTTTAAAGCAAGAATTATATATATCGTTGCAGGAGTTTTTTATGAACGAAAATTCTTTGGCGGAAAGGTACAAACATCATTTCGCGGAGCTAGCTCGTTACGCCCACGCCGCTGACAAAATAGACGAAACAAATGTGTATCAAGAATGGAATCCGGGAACACGCAAAATTATGGACAGCATGGTTCAGGATAATTTGCTTCCTGGGTCCAGGTTGGAAGGTCGTGAAAATTTCAAGGCTTTTTTAGAATCGGTCAAATCTGGTAAACGCGGTTTAATTTTAATGGAACATTACAGCAACATGGATTTGCCGATTTTGTGCTACATGCTTGAACATGACAAAGACGACTTTGGCAAGGACTTGGCTGGTCGTATTGTCGCCATGGCAGGAATGAAGTTAAACGAGGAAAACCCCATGGTAAAGGCATGGGCAGAAGGTTTCACTAGAATTGTAATTTATCCTAGCAGAAGCCTTGCTTCACATATAAAACCAGAGGAACATGCAGCAGAAGAAGCCAAAAGCCGAAGAATTAACATGGCGGCAATGAGGGCAATGGACGGGGCAAAAAAACGTGGACAGGTAATACTTGTGTTTCCCAGCGGAACTCGTTATCGTCCAGGCAACCCAGAAACTAAACGAGGTTTACGTGAAATAGATTCATACTTGCGTTTGTTCGATGTTATGATTCTTGTTTCTATAAACGGAAACTGCTTGCGCATAACAAAGGAAAATCCCGGTGACATGCTTGCAGACGAAGTAGCCAACGATATTTTGATTTTGACTGCAAGTCCCGTGTTTGACTGCAAACAATTCCGAAATCAAGCCATAGCTTCTCTTGGGGAAAATCCGGAAGAAAGAGGGATTGACCCAAAGCAGTCCACTGTGGACAAAATCATGGAAATATTGGAACGGCAACATGAGTTTTGCGAACCAGAAAGATTGAAAGAGCTTGAATCCCTGCAAAAATAAGAAAACAACAGTAACCGAGGTCTTTTCATCACACTGGACTAGGAAAGGCGAATATAAAACAAATTAAATTACATCCATGCGAGGAACATCAGCTTCGTAATCCACGCCTTCCACGTCAAAACCGTTGGTCGCCATAAAATCGTGCAGATAACCGGTCATATCGCCTAATTCACGTAAATTGTCCTGGGTGATTTTTGCCATACGAACATCAACTTCAGCTTGAACAGCTGGATCAAGTTCCCAGTCGTCAATGCGAATAAGGTTGTCGCTATCAACTGGAACTTTTCCCTTTGTATAAAGACGTTCAGCAAAAAGTCTTTCCATCTGTTCTATACAACCTTCGTGTGTTCCTTTTTCTTTCATCACTTTGAACAAAACAGAAAGATAAAGTGGAATAATTGGAATAACAGCACTGGATCGAGTTACAAGACCTTTGTTTACAGAAACAAAGGCACATCCGCCAAGTTCGCTGGAAAGTTTTGCATCTAATTTGCGGGCTGTTTTTTCCAAATGTTTTTTTGCTCCACCGATTGTTCCATCACGATAAATTGCATGAGAAAGTTTTGGTCCAATGTAAGAATAAGCTACTGTCATACAACCTTTGGAAAGAATGCCGGCCTGTGAAAGTTGGTTAATCCAGCGTTCCCAGTCTTCACCACCCATAACTTTTATGGTTTGTTCTGCTTCTTCTTCGTTAGCAGGTTCTGCACTCATTGTGGAAAGTTCGCCAGTCATAATGTCTACAGTCTGACCTGTAAAAGCCTTTCCAAAAGGTTTCAACACTGATTTATATAAAACACCTGTTTCCGGGTCCGTACGAACAGGGCTTGCAAGGCTGTAAACAACCAAGTCAAATGTTACACCCATCTTTTTAGCTTCTTCGATTACGGCTCTACGACAATCGTCGCTGAATGCATCCATGTTTAATGTTGCACAGGGAATACCTGCGTTTTTTGCGGCACGATCAAATGCCATGTTGTTGTACCAACCTGGAGTTCCGCCTTTTTTTTCGCTTGCTTCTTTTTCAAAAGAAACACCGATTGTTGCCGCTCCGTATTCAAAGGCGGCAGTAATTCAGCTTGCAAGTCCACACCGTCTCGTGCAACCTAGAACCAAAACAGCCTTTGGTCCGTTTCCGCCTTCGCCAAATGTCTTTATTCCACGTTTTGTCTTTTGCGACTGAACATAGGCGATTTGGCGTTCAGTTTCTTTTGCACATCCAATCGGGTGTGCGTTGATACAGATGTTACTGCGAATCATGGGTTTGATAATCATAATGAATCTCCTTTTTTTGTGTTGTCTTTTTCCCGTATTTCCGTGCGGCGGATTTTTCCGCTTATTGTCTTTGGCAGTTCCTTTACGAACTCAATGATTCTAGGGAATTTATATGCTGCGGTTTCGTGCTTTACGAATTCCTGTATTTCTTGGGAAAGTTTTTGACTTGCCTGATGTCCGGGGTTCACCACGATAGATGCTTTTACAATTTGTGTT
>JAZSMM010000176.1:0-2506 GCA_045535895.1 Treponema sp. | reverse complement strand
CAAATACAAAAGGGCAGATACATTGCACCGGCAAAAATAGACAAGAACATCTCTCCTGTCATCTGCAAGCTCATAAAAAAGATGGTTCGCCCCAATCCCAAAAAACGCTATCAGGACGTGTCGCCCATAATAAAAATCTGCAAGAAATACCTGAAGGAATATGACACAAGGACGTTGAGGGAACACCTTGCCAGAATAATTTTGTCCGGGGAAAAAACTTTCAACGTGCCAAAGATTGAAGCCCGAAAACACACGGGCAGAAAGATCTTTTTGATAGCGGCTGCGACAATCCTGATCGCCGTCGCAGGCTTTTTGTTTTGGAAATCCGGTTTGGTCCATAAATATCTTCTGCGTTCCTATTACACGCCTTTGTCCGTTTCCGTTACTTTGCCTGTCACCGCATCTGCTCAATCCGACCTGCCGCTGCGGGTGTTCTTTTTTGAGAATGACAACGACAGCATCCCTGAAATTCCTGGGACAAGGCGTGTTTTGGCTTCGGACGAAAAGGAAAAACTTTCCTCCGCTGTTGTATACACGTCCAAGCCTGTTTATTTGAGGCCCGGTTCTTACAGGATAAAAGTTGCGGCGGGACCTTATGTGTGGTGGAAGTCCATTTCGTTGGCAGAGGACGACGCTTTTGCGGAGTTGGACCTGCGTTCCTATGCAGAACGAACCCTTGTGGTACATGGAGTGGCACTCGACAAAGACACAGGAAAAGCCGTAGAGGATGCATCTTTCTATGTTTTGGACGGAAGCAAGTGGATTCTTTTGGAAGAATTCGACAAGACAAGGTTGAAAACAGGAACGGTGTGGAAATTCAAGTCTTCAGCCGCTGGATATAAGGACGAGGTTTTTTCTTTAAGGATAGACTGGTATCAGGATGAACTTTTCATCACCTCCGAACTGAACAAGGCGGAATAACATATTTTTTTACTTGCTTTTGCGACATTTTGTGTGCATATTTTATTATAGAATTACATGTGTTTTATCAAATTGACTGGAGTTTTTTATGACAGAAAACGAAAATGGCAAAGATATAAATGAAATAGACCCAACGGAGCAGGCGACAGAAGAATCCAAGGAGCTTTTGCCTAAAAAAAAGGAACGCAAGCCTCGTGGCAAGAAAAATGCAAAGGATTCCGTCACTCAAGACAAGGCTACAATTGTCCCTGTTGAACAAACTTTGTCCAACAAGTTGTTTTTAATCCCGATTTCAGGAAGGCCCATTTTTCCGGGAATTTTCACTCCGTTGATGATAACCTCCACAGAAGACGCAAAAGTTGCAGAACAAGCCTATTCAGGCGACGGGTTTGTCGGAATCGTCATGCTGAAAGAAGATTCCGAAACTCCGTCCGTTTCGGATATGCATGAAGTGGGAACAGTTGCTCGTATTATCAAAAAAATAAACCTGCCCGACGGTGGTGTAAATGTCTTCATCTCTACAATAAAAAGATTCCGCATTAGAAAAGTTCTCAGCAACAAGGAACCAATGGTTGCTATTGTGGAGTATCTGGAAGATGAGGAAGACGACACTTTTGAAGTGAAAGCGTTGACTCGTGCCCTTATAAGCGAGATGAAAGAAATTTCCGAAAACAATCCTCTCTTTTCGGAAGAAATGCGGATGAACATGGTGAACATCGACCATCCGGGTAAAATAGCCGACTTTATAGCTTCCATTTTGAACGTGGACAAGAACGAGCAGCAACGGGTTCTGGAAATGCTTAATGTTCGTCAAAGAATGGAACAGGTGCTTGTCTTTATAAAAAAAGAACAAGAACTGCTGCGAATCCAAAAGAAAATCCAATCTGAATTGAACGACAGGATTGAGACCCAGCAAAGGGAATATTTTTTAAGGGAAGAATTAAAGGCGATTAAAGAAGAGTTGGGAATAACCACGGACGCGCAGAACTCCGATTACCAACGGTTCAAGGATAAAATAGATTCGTTTAATTTCACCGGCGAAATAAAGGAAACCGTGGCTGCGGAACTTGAGAAATTTGAAGTGATGGATCCTAGTGCGCCTGAGTACACGATTGTCCGCAATTACCTTGAAACAATTTCCTCTTTGCCGTGGCTTGCCGAACCTCAAGAATCTTTTGATTTGGAAAATGCAAAACAGATTCTTGAAAAAGACCATTATGGCTTGGATGATGTGAAAAAGCGTATTTTGGAATATCTTGCCGTTAGAAAATTAAAAAAGGACAGCAAGGGCTCGATTGTCATTCTTGTAGGACCTCCAGGTGTGGGAAAGACGAGCGTGGGACGTTCCATTGCAAATGCGATGAACAAGCCTTTCTTTAGGTTTTCCGTGGGGGGGATGAGAGACGAAGCTGAAATAAAGGGGCACAGGCGAACCTATATTGGTGCGATGCCTGGGAAGATAATACAGGGGTTGAAGATTGTCAAAAGTCGTTCCCCTGTTTTCCTTATTGATGAAGTGGACAAACTTGCTTCTGGCGTTCATGGAGATCCTGCAAGTGCATTATTGGAGGTTCTAAAGTCGGAT
>JAZSMM010000005.1:0-1726 GCA_045535895.1 Treponema sp. | reverse complement strand
ATATATCTTTCCGCATTGACTCAATTGAACTTGGACGACCACAACAGGATTCCCACCAGTGACAACAGGCTTATCCGACGTATTGTAAGGGATTCTCAATTCCGTGGCAAATCAGCGGCAGAAACCATTGCCATGTGGGACAGCGTCCAAAGAGGGGAAAGACTTCACATCTTCCCGTTCCAAAACAACGCAGATGTCATGCTGAACACCGCCTTGGACTACGAACTTCCTGTTCTTAAAATATATGCAGAGCCTCTTCTAAAGTGTGTCAGCCCCATGCAAAGGGAATATGCAGAGGCATCTCGTCTGCTGCGTTTCCTTGAACACTTTTCTGCCATCCCTTCAAGCAATGTTCCCGGAAAATCAATAATCCGGGAATTCATCGGAGGCAGCGAATTCAAATACTAGAGGAAACAATATTTCCATGCCTAGCAGAGGCCAAATCATCCATGGAATTGGCTTCTGCTAGTTGAAATCCTTTTTTATGGTTTTCGGCCTGTTTTTCTTTTAGATTGGTAAGAACCTTTCGGTTTTTCATTGCCTCCGCAAAAGAAGTTCGTTTTTCTTCCACAACCAACTCTGCGGCGGCAAGTTCTTCAAGCAACCTGTCCCGTGTGATGTCTAGTCGGGTTATATACCTTTCGTTTATAATCATTTCGGTGACAGGGGATTCAGAACATACTTTCACCATTCTAGCACGTTCGGCGGCAACAGCCTGTAGTTCCTGTTGAATACGATTTGTTTCAGAAACAGCTTTTCCCAGTTCTATCTTTGATTGCTCTTCCTCAAACTCACGCAAATCCAGAATTTTTTGCATTGTGAAATCAAATTTCTTCATAAATTTCTATTTCTCATAAATTAATTTCATTGCCAGATGAATCACTAAAAGAACAAGTAAATTCTTCTACAGGAATGGAAATGTTTGCAAGTTCACCCAATCTGGTAAGAGTTTGCTCCAAAGGAGCCTGGGCGTATTCGTCTTGCATCAAAAAATCATCAATATCAGCATGGGATTCTATAGCCGCATCGATTGCCGGAGAAGACCCTTTTTTATATGCACCAACGGTTATCATATCCTCATTCTCGGCATACAAAGCCATTTTTCTACGAACCTGCATGACGGCAAGTTGCGTCTGCACCCCGGTAACACGTTTAGAAAGGCGGCTTATGCTCCCCAGGACATCTATTGCAGGAAAATGCGATCTTTGCGCCAATTTGCGGCTTAAAACTATATGACCGTCCAATGTTCCTCTAACTTTGTCCGCAATTGGTTCGTCCATGTCGTCACCGTCAACAAGCACCGTATAAAAACCTGTTATTGTACCTTTCTTGCTTGTTCCGCTCCTTTCAAGCAATTTTGGAAGAAGGTCAAACACACTGGGAGGATACCCACGTTGAGCAGGGGGTTCTCCTGCGGCCAGCCCTATCTCCCGTTGAGCGTGGGCAAAACGAGTAACGGAATCAAACATAAGCATAACATCTCGTCCAGTGTCACGGAAATATTCGGCCACCGCAGTTGCGGTGTACGCAGCCCTCAACCTTGCAATAGACGGCTGGTCGGAGGTAGCCACAACAAGCACAGAACGTCTTAGTCCTTCTTCTCCTAAATCTCGCTGGATAAAATCTATAACCTCACGCCCTCGCTCACCTACAAGAGCAATTACGTTGACATCCGCATTGGTATTCCGGGCTATCATGCTCAACAAAGTAGACTTGCCTACTCCAG
>JAZSMM010000279.1:0-17803 GCA_045535895.1 Treponema sp. | reverse complement strand
TTACTGCTAGTGCCTGATAGTAGTTTTCAGGAACAATTTCACCAATTTCCACCTCTGCATACAAGGCTCTAGCCAAAGGACGATTTTCCACCATGGGAACGCCATTGTCAGCCGCTATCTCTTTTATGCGTCGTGCGATTGCATCTGCACCCTTGGCAGACACCATGGGACCTTGCATGACAGAACTATCGTATTCAATAGCCACGGCGTAATGCGTGGGGTTTGTTATGACCACATCTGCCTTTGCGACGGTGGAAGGCAGGTTCTGTATCATCAGTTGGTGCATGTATTGCCGCAGACGGCTCTTTACAAGTGGGTCACCTTCCATCTCCTTGAATTCTTCTTTTACTTCCTGCTTGGTCATCTTCATTGATTCCATAAACTGTCGCCGCTGGACAAGATAATCCGGCACGGCAATGACAAGGAACACAACAGCCGAAATAATCAGCAACTTTGCCACCATCCAAGAAATATGAACCACACCAGTCCACATGTTGGTTGTCATCAATGTAAGCAAGTGGGGCAAATCATTTTTTATAATAAAATATGCCACAATGAAAATTATTGTGACCTTAACTATGGATTTAATCACATTGAAAGCACCTTCAAAAGAGAACAATGTCTTTTTAAAGTACTCGCCGAATTTTGGCAAAATTTTGGAGAATTTGGGTTCTATTGTTTTTGTTGTGAAAATAAAACCGCGGTTTTGTATGATGTTAGCAGCTATGCCTGAAACCATGCCCACGAGGCAGATTGGCAAAACCATGCGAACCACGGCGTAAAAAAATTCTATAGCCAAAGCGGAATCCGTCAACTCGGCGGAAACGCAACGGTCAAAGTAAAAACGTATAATCTGAACAAAGCCGTCAAACAACCAAGGAGCAAGCAAAACAATCAAAAGAACCGGCAAAAGCATGACAAGGGCACCGCCCAGTTCCTGGCTTTTTGGGATACGCCCCTCTTCCCTTGCCTTCCTTAGCTTTGTTTCCGAAGGTTGTTCGGTTCGCCCCTCGTCCTCGGCGGAAGCAAACCATTGCAGATCTATTATTGGAAACATTTCCTTCTCATCTGTCATGCTGTCACCTTCAACTGGGCAAAAAGGCTTTCCAAATTATAGAATGCCACATCAAACAAGCGCATGAACAAATCGCACATGAACGGCAGCGACACAGTCAAAAGAAAAAAGCCCAACAGCATTGTCAACGGGATTCCTTCCGAAAGCAGGTTCATCTGGGGAGCAGCCTTGGACAATATCCCCATGGCAACAGAAACCAGAAAAAAAGAGCCGACCATAGGAAGGGCTATCATCATTGCATTGAAAAACAAGGATGATAGCCCTTTGAGCAAAAACTGCATCAATTCTGTGCGAGTTTCTGCCAGTACAAGGGACATGGCGTTGAAAGACTCAAAACCTTGCTGAAAACCTTTAAGGAAAAGTTGTTGGAAAGCGCCGACTTGAAGAAAAAGAATCATTGCAATCAAGTTCAAATATTGCCCCATCAACGGATTCTCCACTTGTGAAAGAGCGTCGTAGGCTTCCGCGGCGGAAAGACCCATCTGGAAAGAAAAGAACTGCCCTGCCGAACTGAAAGCCGCAAAAAGTATGGAAATATAAAAACCCGTAATCACACCAATCAAAATTTCGCCTGCAAGCAGCAAGACATATTCCAAGGTGAACGCCTCGTACACACCTGAAAATTGATTGTAACCACCAACACGGGCTGAAGGCAAAAGCAAAAAAGCGAGGTAACCCGCCAAAGCTATTTTTGCAACCCTGGAAACACTCTGCATGGAAAACAAAGGCAATGTCATAATAGAAGCAAGACATCTTGCCGCGACAAGCAGATAAAGCGGTGCATTGGACAAAACTTGACTAAGCAAACATTACCGCCCCATCATTGAAATCAACTGGAAAAGGTCAATCGTATATTCTCTAGGCGATGTGAACATCCAGCCGCCCAACAACGCAATCGTTCCCAATATGACAAAGAATTTTGGGGCGAACGTAAGAGTCTGCTCTTGTATGGATGTCGTGGCTTGGAAGATAGCAATGACAAGACCTATGACAAGCGCAGCCAAAAGCACAGGGGACACAAGCAAAAGGATTTCCATCACACCACCGCGAATCAATGCAACAATATCACCTATAGACATTCAAGACCTCTTAAAATTATTTGCCGAACCCCGCCTTGACGGCTCCGAACACCTTTTTGATTATGTCGGAAGCATAACCCAAAGGATTTTCACGGATTTCAGCTTCTTCTTGCGCAATCATGTAGAACAATCCGTCCAACGCCTTTTCCGTGGCAAACTTACCTAAATTCTCTTCTACAGGAGATGCATCATAACCAGCCGCCGTTACTGCATCAGCACCACTTAAACCCAAAATTTCCCCTTTCAGAAAACCATTGTATTTGGAAGTTACAGTACCCCATGCATCGTTTGCAGACACACTGCCAATTAAATCTTTATTCAAATACTTATTTATTGGTTCTGAATACGCTGTTACTAAGTCATCATATGTGTTAGCTTTTAGATAAGTTGTAGCCGCATCTTTTTCACCACAGACAATTCTTATTCCGTCGGCAATAGTCATATTTTTTATTGCTTCACTAAAAATAGGAACAACTTCGTTTGCAGCGTGTTCTGCACTTCGATTAATCCCTTCAACAACATTGTCAAACAAAGCACTTCCTATAACTTCACCGACAGCAGGAACTTTCTCCACAATTTGTTGTATTTTTTGACCTGCCGGTGGCAAAGGTATCTTTAAAATAGAATCACCGCTATATCCATTTTCTTTAGAACGTATGAAATATCCTGTTTCAGCATCAGAAAGAATGGAAGACGAATCAACTATTCCGATGTTCAATGCAGCTTTCATTGCTTCCACAGCCTCTGCATTTGTAAACGGGTCGTCATCCGGCAGTTGACCAAAAATATCCTCAAGAAAAGAACAGGAAAAACAAAAAACAGACAAAAAACAGACAAAAACAAAAATCCTAGTTTTCATGGCAATCATTATATAACTAAGATAAAATGTTAGCAACAATAAATCATTTTTTATGCTTGTAAACACTGTATTTTGCCGATATACTAATGAGTGCTTGACGCATTTTATTATATCAACATGTGCAGAGGCTATAAATGGCACGACGAAAAAACAATATCGGAAAGACAATCATACTGATTTTTTTGATTATAATCCTTGTTCTTGCTGGATTAATGTGGTTCGATTATCTGGGTATAATACAGGCAAAGTCCTTTTTCAGTCCTGTTTACAAACTTCTTGGGCTGCAAGTGCAAAATTCCACTTCCGCAACAAGTTCCGAGCCATTGGAAGCAGACTTGGACAACGACCGCTACCTTAAAAGGCTGGAATCGTTGGAATTACGCACGGAAGAACTGGACAAACGGGAAAGCGAGCTCGCACAAGCGGAGGCGTTGAGCCAGCAAACCGCACAGGAACTTGAAGACAGGCGGATTGCGCAGGAAGAACGTGAACAGACATTCAGCAACACCGTAAACCGTTACGAAAGCCGCCAAACAAATGTAATAACCAACGTAACGAATTTGAACAATATGCCGCCAAAAAACGCCGTGGACATCCTTGTGGCCATGGACGACCAAGATGTCATAGACATCCTCCGCATGGCGGACGACATTGCCGCACAACAAGGCACAGTGTCACTGGCTTCTACTTGGTTGCAGATGATGCCGGCTGAACGGGCGGCACAAATTCAACGAAAAATGCTAAGCAAACCAAGGGCAACACCAGAAACAGAAGAAACACACGCCGAGTAATTTAAGCTGCGAAAAACAAGAAAGGCTGCACTTCACACAATTTGCAAAGCGCAGCCTTTTTTTGTCGGTGAAACTACTTATTGGGACAATGCGGCTATCGCAGTTCCCAACGTAATATCATTTTCCACAGAGACAATCTCAAAGTACAAGTGACGTTGTTCCGTAAGAACGGCGTTCAAGTAACCTCGCAGACGTTGCTGCAAATTATGCGTCTTGTAAAATGTCGTCCCGTTGCAAAGAACACACACCGGACGTGAAGGACTTGTACCTGCACCGCTTTTTATCACACAGGCTGCGATTATAGCCGCGGTAAGGCGGGCGGAACGCTCTACAACAGCATCCAAGATCGCATACATGGTGTCGTAGTCGTCGTCTGTGCCTTCATCCGCAATTGCTCCCAAAACCGTGTCGGTACGATAAGGACCATAGAAAAACCTGTCCATGTCATAAAGCTCTGCCTTGGGCAAAGCTGCAATTGCAGTCGCGACAGGATCGGAGAAAAGTCCTTCATTGGCGGCAGCCTTGAGAGCAAGAGTTGCCACAGGTCCCAGATATGCACCTGAACACATCTTTTCCATTACATATTTTCCGGGTGTGTTTGTAGTCTGGTCAAAGGCAAGATCAAATGACGAACGTGGAAGTTTGTCAAACATTCCGGATTCACAAACGACAATTTGCGACGGGGGAACAGAAACTGTGGTATTTGCAATCTTTTCTATCTTGGACGACTCAATGTAGGCGGCGTTCATTCCAGTTCCAAGTATCAATCCGACATATGAACTGTACTTGACTCCAGGACCCGCGCTGGCCGCACCTGCTTGCAATGCGGCGGTAGTGTCGTTCAACAAAACCACTCTTTCCGGTCTGTTCCAGCCACGTTCCACCAGGGCATCTGAAAGGCATTGTCCCACAACAGAACCTATCACTTCCTTTGCCTTTATCTCCTTTGAAAACGAAATGACACGACCGTCGCCGTCAGGAAGTATCTCCATGGCATAAGAAAAGCAAAATCCAATTCTATTGCTCATGTTTTTCAGGTGGTCAAGGTTCTTGGCAATCGCCTCGAAGAATTCCTTTTTCCCAAGCTCACGTTCTATTCCAGGCATTGAGCATTTCTCAAGATTGGAGATTTCCGCCTTGCCTTCAGAGTCGAAAGTCACAAGACAAGAACGAAAATTCGTTCCGCCTGCGTCAATCACTATCACCGATGTATTTTTTGGTGCATCTTTTGGAGGCATTCCCCAAGTTGGAATCATCGGCTGTCTTGCGTCCATAGGTCCGTCGCCTGTTCCGGCGTCAAGCCCAAGCTGCATGTCATACAGCAAGCCGTCAATAATGGAATTGATGTCGGGTCCGCCAACTGGGAAACCGTTCCTTCCCAAGAAGGCAGCAACATTCTGATATACACTCATACAAACCCCTAGAAA
Source organism: Treponema sp. (assembly GCA_045535895.1). Taxonomy (GTDB): domain Bacteria; phylum Spirochaetota; class Spirochaetia; order Treponematales; family Treponemataceae; genus Treponema_F. The sequence continues at coordinate 12,572 of JAZSMM010000279.1, read as the reverse complement.
TATTTCAGATTTCGTTAAGTATACCATATGAACTGAAGAGTGGCAAACAAAAAACCTTGGTATTTTATTTGATTGCACTACTTGCGTCGGACAAACAAAGGATTTGTTGCAAAGAAAGTTCCTCCGCACGTATCATCGGATTTATTTTTGCCTTTTCCAGAACACAGGCGGCACGTTCGGAGTTTGAGTAAAATGCCGAAAGATTATTCTTTACGGTCTTGCGGCGGGAAGCAAACAAAGCACGAAGAATCTTTTGAAAGTGGATTGGGTTTTGGCAACAGGGAAAGGATTCTTTTCTTCGCATTACAACAGCCCTAGAATCAACGTTAGGTCTAGGCCAGAAACTTCCTCCAGACAAATCCATAACCGGTTTTATGTCGTAAGCCCAAGCACACAAAACGGAAAAAGAAGAATATTCGTCTTCTCCTGGTTTTGCACACATCCTTTGGGCCACCTCTTTTTGCACAGTCACAACTGCCCTTTCAAAACGAAGCCCATCAGAAATTGTATCTGCAATAATTGTAGCGGCTATGTTGTATGGAAGGTTGCCAAAAAACCTGTCAGGTTGACCTTCTTTTTCAAGGTGGCTTCTCCATGTTCGCAAGACATCACCTTGAACCAAACGGAATTTGTTCATCTGTTCGTAGCTTGCAAAAAAATCGGACAAACATTCAGCAAAACCCCTGTCGATTTCGAATGCAACCACAGATGCCCCGCGGGAAAGCATTTCATCTGTCATGGCACCAAGCCCAGGACCAACCTCCCAAACAATAGAAGATTCGTCTATCTCAAGCTCGTCAATCAAAAACCGCCGGGCGTTTGCGTTCACAAGAAAATTCTGTCCGAATTTCTTTTGCATCGCCATACCTTTTCTTTCCATGAAAAGTTTTAGTTCTGTCGGCGAGTTGTAGTCAGGGATTTTCATCATATCTCCAAAACAGGAAGCCGGGCAAAAAAGCGGACAACCATGCAAATGCAATTATATACCAGATTCAATCCTACGCCAAGGACTGCGGAGGACTCAGGAAACAATAGAACCGCAACAACAGAAAAAAGTCCTGCTCCAAGGAAAAAAAGAACAAGCGGCGATACAACGACGGAGGCTATTATTCCTCCGGCGGCAAAAAAACCGAATTTGGCAAGAGAAATGGGGGCGGAAATTATTTGTGCACCTCCAGAAGCACACAACCCAGAGGAAATGCAAGAAGGAAAAACACGATAGAACAGCGGCTCAAAAAACCTGCCGAACACAAGAATTCCCGCAAGCGAACCATAGGAAAGTTGGAATGACAATTGAAACAAGTCTTGAGGCATAATGCAAACATGAATCACAAAGGAAAACGCAAGAATCCGCAGCATTGGCATCCTGAATCCACATAGACCTGAGATAGAAGACAACAACGTACAAAGCATTGCCCTAAACAGCGAAGGCGTAAGACCTGCAAACCATACAAAACAGAACACAACCAACAATGCGAAGAAATCGGAAAGCCGCTTGCCGAAACAACGGCTTGTAAAAGATGCCAATCCAGAAAAAAACGACAAATGCATTCCAGACAACGCAAGTATATGGGCAAGACCTGCATATCTAAACGCCGAAGAAAGTTCAAAATCCGTATACTCCCCGGATCCGCACAGCAAAGCCAGTAGAAGTCCACCTGCTTCTTTCCATGAAAACAAAATCCTTTTCAATTCAAGACGGCACAATCCCCGCAGAAAAGCAATTCTGCCACGGATTGTTCTGTCAAAACCTTTGGATTCCCCTGTTGTGGCAAAAAAAATCGGCAAAATACTGGGACTTGAACTAAAATCATTCAAACTGTATTTTGCATCAAAAACAAATCTTGCGCCTGTTTCAACCAAGACAGGATTTCTTCTCTGTTTTGTGTTAGCCGCTGAATACAACCTTCCTGGATAATGGGATTCCACAAACGCCGATGGAATATATAGGTAAACCCTGCCCCTAGCCTCGGAAGAGACAAAACCTTCGCCTTTTGACCCCATAAAATCCAACCTGCCCCACGCATTTGTCAAGTCAAAGGAACAACGATAAAAGTTGCCGCTGGAAATCTTTACCGGGTTGGAGGAAACATAACCTTCTAGCCTAACGACATTTTCTTTGGGTACAAGAGATATATATGGATTTCGGTTGTAGACCGGCACAATTCCGGAATAAAACAAAAACACAAGGACAAGCACTCCAAGCATTACGCCGTTTTTTGCAAAGAAGAGAGAGAGTTTTTTTTCTGTTCTTACCACTTCAAACCTGCCAGCGCATTGCGGGCAGCGGCAACAACTGGCTCGGGATAAGGAAGATATGTAACATACAAAAGATTGTCAAAAGCGGTTTTATCACCCAATGCCCCCAAAGCATTGATGACTGCGACGGTTGTTGGAATATTACAAACGCCATCAGCCGTAGCCATCAAAGAATTTAGAGCGCTCAAGTAGTCAAGCAATGCCGCGACAGATTGGGTTGTAGCCAATTTTTCCAAGCAAGCTATTATCCCTATAAACTCGGGTTCTGAAATTAAACCGCATTCAAATTCTTTCTGTGCCTGCGGAAAGAATTTTGCTACAGTGGCAGAAGCCCTTGTCCAAGAAGAAGATTCTATTTCCCCAATCGCTGCAAGCTGCAAATCCACAGCCACTGCACTTATACCAGAGACATCCTCCGTATTAATTATAGTAGCAGACAACGCTTTTTCTGCCAAATCGGCCTTCAAAAAAGGTGAAATTTCTTGGTTTTTCTGCACAATTGAAAAAAGCAGTTTTTTTTCTGCCATGGAAACACTCTCGCTTTCCATAACCTTGGCAAGATTTATTTGAGAAACAGGAAGCACTGAATTCAAGGCAACGGTGGCTTCTTCCGTAAGGGTAGCGTCATATTTTCCATAAACAATCCTAAACAACAAATCAAAGGATGACAAATCCCCTATCACGCCCATCAGTTTGACGGCCTGAATGCACGCCGGAGCAGAATAAGACGAAGATGCTATGCATTCCGCCACAAAAGTATGGAGATTGCCTAAATAAGGCAGGACAAACTGTTTATTTGAAGGCACAATCTCGAAAAAAGAGGACAGGACCGAAGTTTTAATTATGTCGTCACCAAAAAATTCGAACATGTCCCAAAGAAGGTCTGCATGTTCCGGACTTTGAATTGACAACATCGGTATTGCAGCCGCCGCAAGTTCCTTCATTCCCGGAACATTTCCAACCACAGGCATATTGTCCGCAACAAAGTGCAATGCTGTTTCCGGCAAAGCCGCTGTAAAAGAATCCATTTCATCTTCAAGCGGGAGAGACAATATAACGGCTGTTTTGTCTGCCAAAGAACCTGTCACAAACTTTATATAATCGTCGGAAACTTTTTGTTGTGCAAATGTTGTTTGAGAAAAAATACAAACGAAGACAACAAGAAAAAAACTATACTTGATATGATTGCCTCTCATAAATTATTGTTCCTCCTGGGGAAAAGCAAAATCCTCCACCGTACTAACGGCTGTTTCATCTTTCTCTTTTGAAATATTTCCTTCATTTGGTTCAACCAAAGGTTGTTCGGAGGGAACTTCCGAAGAAAGATTCGTCTGGACGGAAGGGGCTTCCATGGAACTGGTGATTTTATCTTCTTCTTCCATTTCCTGCATGGCCAAGTAAGCGTCCCGTTCTTCTTCCGGCATGACATCATACACAAAGGACAAGATAACATTTCGTAGTTCCGGGTCTATCTTCAGACACTCAAAATGCAACCTGGACTGGTTTAGTTCCACATTATACTCCACCGCCCGGACAATTCCAACCATAACCACAAAATTATCCGCTATTGAAAACTGGAGTTTTATGTTTATCCCAGAAACACCACGTCCACCAATTCTAACCAACGCACCGTCTGCGGAAATATCTTCCAATACGCATCTGTAGCCCCCCGCAGGCTCTTCGGCAGTTGTGTCAAACGAAAAATTTTTGTTCGGTAAATAAATTCTAGCAGAAATATTGCATTTTGTCCTGACAGATTTACGCTTTTGCACACGGGTCAAATCCGACGAATGAGCAAGATACAAAACAGGCACACTGGCATATTGGCCTGCACTAAGAACAGTGGTATCAAAGGCATAGCATGCATCGTCTTTTCGCCATAGATAAACGGAAACCTTTTTGCCAACCCATTCAGAACCGTACATAGTTATGATACCGTTCTTTGAAGGAACATGAACTATCAATTCTCGTCCATTGATTTCTATCTTTGAAGCGAACACACCAACACCTTTCAGAACAATGCGAATCTTTTGTCCTTCTTCCACATATTTGGTTGATTTAAGACCTTTTTTTGAAAGAGGATCCAATTCGACCTTTGTGCGGTATGCATACAACTTTGTAAGGAATTTTTGCGTCTTAGGGGAAAATTCCGTTCCATCGGCACGTGACATGGACAAAAGCTGAGAAATGCTTCTGTTTAAAGCTGGAACAGAAAGATATAAGGCCGAAGGTTCCTCCAATTCACACAATTTTGCCAATTTCCAAAGAGAAATGATTTCCGGAATGGAAAAACCAGAATCCACCCCCGTGGTAAAAAAAGAAACTGTTTCTTTGTGAACGATAAACCACCTGACCAAGAAAGCCAGAAGCAAAAAACCTAGAATCAAAAAAAATATATACAAAATTCCCTCGTTCCTGTATAATAACATATATTTAATGAAAATACATCTACTTTTGGAAATTATTGTAGCTTTTCTTTTGATTTTGTCACCTGTAACAGCTCGTTCCACAGGGCAAATTATTTTAAAACCTTTCCCCATGTTTTTTTTTGTTGTATATGGATTTTTGTCCGTTTTAATGTTTTTCCGCACGAAAAACATCAAAATGCGGATTTGTCGCAACAGTACATTCTGCAAGGCAAACAAAATGGAAACAAAAAAAAGCTGGTTCTTCACAGCCATAGTTTTTGTCATCCTAAATATAAATGCATTTCTGTGGAACATGGCTGCAAAAAAAGCGGATTTCGCGCAACAATTTGTTTTTGGATTTGACGAAAGCCTTCTGTCCTATTTCAATATCTTTTTTGGAACGACAGTTTCTGCTTTTTACGAGGAAATCTTGTACCGGTTTTACGCACCTGCGATTACTTTTTTGGCAAGCGAATCCATCGAAGAAAAACATAGAATCGGAGCAAAAGAAAAACTCAAGATGTTTTTGGAAGGCATAATAATACTATTCTTCGCATTGGGGCATAAAAACGGCGGATGGCCTTCCGTGATGAACGCTCTGTTTGCCGGGACAATGTTGCGAATACTAGCAATGAAAACACAAAAAGTCACAAACCTCGTTGTTGTACATGCCGTTTTCAACATGTGCCAATATGCAATGTTTTTTCGCCTAAACTGAAATACGTTTTGTCGCTTGCAAATCCAACAATTCAAGTTCGGCGCGCTTGGCAACTAGTTGTTCTTTTTCCCGACCGACCAAATCCACTTGGGATGCCAATTCTTTGTTTTGGGCAGAAAGACGAGATATTTTTTCCTCATTTTCGTGTATGTTGCGATTTAAATTTTCCAGTCGCTTATCTGTAGAAGAAATCTGATCAGACAAAGATATAATCTGCAATTTGCGGCGGCAAACAACTATCTGTTTCCTTGAATTGGATATCCTTTCCAACAACACAGAAATGTCATTTTGTAGTCCTGCATAAGAAGAAAGATCTTCACCATCTGGAGCAACATATTTCAATGAAAAATCGTGACCTATTGTTTGGCAAAGAATTTGCTGTCTGTCATTTTTTTGCTTGATTTCATGTTCTATGGTGCGGACACGCTTTTCAACACTGCCGGAAACGCCTTTTTCTTCCAACTGTTTTTCGTTTTCTGCCAACTTTGAATTGTATTCAGACATCTGCAAAAAATTGGAATCAATCTCACGTTTTAAAGACGAACACATGGCGTAAGCCGCGGATGTCTCTGCATTCAACAAACTTTCCTCATAAAGTTTTTCAAGCACGCCTGTGGCAAAGACCTCCCTTCCGCACTTTGCATACTGATGGGACAACTTTTTCTTAAGCTGCGAAACCGATGTGTTTTTTGCGCTGTATTGAACATGGCTAAGCAAGCGATTCATAAACGACTGACCTTCCATTTGGGTTCGCAAGGAATCCAAGGCCGTCTGGGACTCGGTTATTCTTTGACGTAGTTCAAAAACAGGCTGTCGGAAGGGTTCAAATTCTTTGCTGAAAGAAACATCAATTGAGTTGGACAAGGCCTCACCCAGTTTTTCATACAAAGTTGTCCATCCACTGGAAAGCTCGTTTCCCTGCGCTTTTATCGTTTCCAACTCCTTGTTTAGTTGACTCCGTTCCTTTTGAAGATTCTGTATGTCCGTTATCTCTTGTCCAAGTTTTTCTTTTTGGGATTCAAGAGAAGAGAATTCGTCCAAAAATTGTTCGCCTACATCCGCTGCGGACGAATTAAACAGAATTCCACCAAGAGAAATTTCTGAAGAAAGTAGATCCCCTTGCAATTGCTCAAATAGTTTTTCAAGTTCAACTGTAGTCTTATGCGCACTCATACTTTTAATATAACACATTTGGACATTAAATTGTACCAAAACAAAAGCAAAAGGTTGTTTTTTTCGCCAACCTTTGTATACTGGATTCCATGTTGAGCTATCGCCATGCCTTTCATGCAGGAAACCACGCAGATGTGCTTAAGCATCTTGTGCTTGTACTAATCCTTGAATCTTTGTTGAAAAAGGACAAACCGTTCACCGTATTCGACACCCACGCCGGGGCTGGATTATACCAACTGGATGACTTTAAAGCGCTACAAACGGAGGAAGCAAAAACAGGAATCTTGAAACTCATGTCGGCAACAAAATCAGAAATTTATGTACCAGAACCTGTAAGACGATATGTGGAATTGTGCAAACCATACATAGAAAAGAATATTTATCCCGGTTCCCCAGAAATAGAACGAAACCTTATGCGCAGCCAAGACAAAATTTTTTTGGCTGAACTTCACAACACGGAAATACAAATTTTAAAGGGAAACTTGCAATCAAAAATTTTTTTTAACGACAAAGCAAAAAAAACGCCAACCACTTTGCTTCATACGGACGGATTTTCCATGCTTAAATCCCATCTTCCACCTGCAATAAAAAGAGGCCTGGTGATTGTAGACCCCAGCTATGAAACGGAAAATGACTATACGAATTCAATGAACGCCCTGCCGTTGGTCATTGAAAAATGGAACACAGCCATAGCGGCCTTGTGGTTTCCGCTTTTAATGCACAGACAAGAAGAAATTGTTCTCTTAAAAGACACCATCACCTCAAAAACTGAAAGAATTCTCGCAAACAAAGAAATCCCTTGGTTAACGGCGGAACTCTGCGTAGACAAAACCAACGGGAAAGGGCTTTTTGGGTCTGGCATGATAATTATCAATCCGCCGTATTTGCTATACGAGCAACTCGAAGAAAGTCTACCATTTCTTTCAAAAATTCTTGCAGAAAACGAAAACACATGGAAGTTGCGCAAACCGGACTAGAAAAAAAAAGGTTTTGCATTTATACTAAAAAAGTATACTGTCAAAGAGTGTTTCGAGGTTTTTATGGATTACAAAAGGCAAATTAAAATCGACAAAAATTTTATAAGTGTATACGTCCTTGCCATAAGTGTTATCTTGGCTGGAATGGCGTGCTTGGCATGGTGGTCAAAAGCTATAGGATTTGTCTGCCTTGCAACCGGAATCTTCATTTGCTGGACAATAGCAAAAACAATAAAAACTATCCACAACTCCAGAATAACAACTTACACAGAGGGTTTTTCCGTTGTCAACGCTGACTCAAGCAAAATGTCAATCAACTGGGATGAAATAACGATGGCCGGAAAGGTTGAAGCCGGGAAATTTTCAGGACATGTTTTTGTCTATGCCGAAAATTCTGACAAGTACATTCAACTTTCACCCGTGTTTTCTGATTTTGACAAATTTGAAGACGAATTAAAATATCATGTCGATGTAAAAAGCATTCTTTTACAAGAAGACGAAACCGTCCGGGACTACATAAAAAAACAAATCTCTTGAAGCAAACCACAAAACATGAAACTTGTACTTGCCCCCATGGCAACTTTGACACACCAGGCACTTAGATACCTGATACACCAATTTGGAGGATGTGACGAATATTTCACAGAAATGATCCAAGCCGGAACATTGATTACAGGCGGGCCGTTTGAAAGATATTATTTATTGACAAACCCTGAACCGGAAAAAATTGTATGGCAACTTACAGGAACAAAAACAGCTGCCTTGGTGCAAGCAACAGAAACTGTGTGCAAACTCGGCGGCATCGGGGTGGACATAAACATGGGATGCTGCGCTCCGGATATTGTACGCAGCGGAGCCGGAATTGCATGGATGATTAAACCAATTCAAGAAACCAAGGAAATGTTGCGGAAAGTAGGAAACACAATCGAAAATTTTCGCCAACATGAATACAATCCAAGGTTCAGCGTGAAGATAAGGCTTGGGGACGAAAATTTCACAGAGGAAGGTTTCTTTACCTTCGTTGACATGGTAATAAACGAAGGGGTTCAACAGATAACGCTGCACCCTCGTACACGCAAAGAGAAATACAAGCTGCCGCCAAAATATCAGTATGTCGAAAAATTATGCAACCATGTTAAAAAAAATGGATATCCCGTTGACATAATAGTCAATGGAGGAATATCAGATTCTGCAAGCCTAAACAAGGCAATGAGTTTTGGACACGGGACGGCCGCTGCGATGATAGGCAGAGCCGCAATACAAAAGCCGTGGATTTTTTCACAGCTAAAAGGAATAGTTCCTGCAAAAATAGATTTGCTACAAACAGGACTTGACTTTATATCTTATCTGGAAAAATTCCAGCCAAAAGAGTTTTATAAAACAAGGCTTCAAAGGTTCTTTGCTTATTACAGCGACAACGTAAAGTTCTCTCATCATCTACGCACACAACTTTTGAACAACCCTACACCCGAAGGATGCCAACAGGAACTAGAAAAATACTTTGCCCAATGTCCACATGAAAGGTTTATAGAAACAAGCCAAGAAAATCAAACATAAACGTCATCGTCACGTCCTGCTATAACCAACCTACCTTCTTCCCATGCACGGCGCAATATCCCGAAGAATCTGGAAGTTACGGCATCGCAATCTTGGCGGCGCATAGGTTTTCGCAAAGTTTCTTCTTCCAAAACAATGTCACCCCTGGTTTTCGACACGTTTTGCAAAATTTTGGAACGAAAGTCTTCTGGCTTGCCTGCAATCAAAAATGCTATTTCGCCTTCCGTCATGGAATGCAGCTGCTTTTGGATAAACCTGTCGTCCGCACATAGAACGTCATCCATGGTAAAAAGCCTTTCGCGCAAATCCGCACTTAGTTCCGGGTCTTGGTCGAATATTGTGGAAAGTATGTCTTTTTCCGCATCAGGGCTCATGCGTTTTATTATTTCTGCAAGAACACCCCTGCCATCCACGGAATCTGCCGCAGCCGTGTTCACAGCTTGGACTTTCTCATGCATGGCATGGTCGATGCGACGCAATATGTCAGGAGAAATCGCCGTCATTCTTGCAAGTCTTTGGACGGTTTCTTTTTTATCTGAATCCGTCATTCGATTTATCACATCCGCCGCTACGGGAGGCTTTAACCTGGAAAGCACCAATGCACGGACAGGAACTGCCTCGTCCTTCAAGAGAAGGAACACCCTTTCACCGTCCATGTCCTGCATGTAGTCAAAAGGCTTGCCTTCGGGGAAAGGAACCACCTTGTCTATCATCTGCCGAGCGCGTTCCGAACCAAACGCCTTTTCCAAAATATCTTTGGCGGCAGAAACACCTCCCCGTTGACGAGAATTTTCCACAAGCGTTTGGAATTCCGCAAGGATAACTGTGGCTTCATCCGGGTCAACCCGACGAATGGACGCGATTTCCGGGATTATTTTTTCAGTCTGATCTGGTGTCAAGTGGGAAATGACTTTGGCAGCCTCGTCAACACCAATCAACAAAAGAAATTTTGCGATTCTGCGGTATATACTCTCACGGCCATCCGCTTCTTTTGGTGAAACAGGAACTTTAATCAAGCCGTGGCGAGCATACTCTCTGTCAGAAGAAGGCTTTGCGACAGGCTTCGCACTTGCACCGCTGCCTGGAAAAAAGACTTTTTCCCCGTCGTCGTTTGGTTTGGAGGAATCGGAAGATACATCGCCACCTAAAAGCGAGGCGGCTTTTTTGTATGCCTGGATCCGATAATCGTTTTCGTTCATGCTCCGATTGTAGCATTTTGCGACACAAATTACTAGTTGTAATTCAAAGGGTTCAGTCTATAAAGAACACCTCTCTTAGACGCAAGTTCTGCTCGGTCAAAAAACGGTGGGCATAACTTCCGCGTGAAACAAAAAGGTACAACTCGCTTGAAAGCCCTGTGAACGAATCTATGCCTATGCTTCTGACAGACGATGGAATTTGTATTCTTTTCAGGTTGTGGCATCCATAGAAGACCTCTTCACCAAGTTTAACTACGGAACTGGGGATTGAAACGCTTGTAACACTAGTGCAGTCACAAAAAGCACTGTTGCCTATCTGCGTGACAGAAGCAGGAATTTGTATGGAAGCAAGTTTTTCGCAACCATGGAAGGTGTTCTTTTCTATTACGGATATACGGTTAGGCAAATGAACTCTTGTGAGGTTGCGGCAACCATAGAAAGCACCATGGGCAATCTCCGTAACAGAATTTGGAATGAAGATTTCCGTAAGATTGGAGCATTTCCAGAACGCACGGACTCCTATCCGCTCAAGGCTAGAGGGAAGAATCAAAGTCCTAAGGTTGTAACAGTAGGCAAAAACATTGTCTGAAAGTTCGGTTATGGTATTGGGCAAGAATACGGCGGACAATGCCTGGCAGTGCATGAACGCAGACATACCTATATATGAAATGGAATTCGGCAGAGAAATGCTTTCAAGGGAAAAACAGTTGAAGAATGCAAAAGGTTCTATGCGTTGGACAAGTGAATGCAACTGGACAACTTGGAGACTAACGCAGCCGTTGAACGCACTGCGAGGAACATATACACAACCTTTTGGGAATGAAATGGACTTGAGATTGACGCAGTTGTGGAACACAAAGTCTCCTATGGAAGAAACACTGTCAGGAATCGACACAGAGCCAAGGCTGCTGCAACCGTTGAACGCATCGTCACCTATCTCTTTAAGGGCAGTCGGCAGGGAAATGTTAATCAAACTCCGGCAGTTTTTGAAAGTCTTGTCTTTTATTTCTGAAAGAAAATTCGGCAGGCCGATGTCATACAAGGAATAACATCCCTCGAACGCACTTGAACCTATATCAACCACTGTATCCGGAATGACGATGGAAGCAAGAGAAGCACAATCCATGAACGCACGGTCGCCTATGGCATTTATAGTGTCGGGAATGACCACCGTCTGGACGTTCCTGGAACGGAACGCATCCGGGGCGATACTGGTAACCCGCTTCCCGTCTATCTCGGAAGGTATGGAAACCATGTAAATTCTTGCATCGGTAAGACCTGTTATGGAAATTTTGTCGTCGGATACAGTATACGTGAAATGATCAAACACAGCGGCATAAAAAAAACTCGCAGAACAAATCAAAGCCAAAACGAATACGGCAATCCTTTTCATATCTACCTCCAAAAGTCTTTATCTATCTTACCATGAACCTAAAATAAAGCAAGTTCATTTTTCCGAAGTTTTTTTATTTTTGCTTTATGAGCGCAAAGAAAAGTTTTACTCTCCAAAATAAACAAAATCTCAAGAATTTCCATTATCTCCACCTTGCTCAATATATAACAATATTTTAATTGACTGATTACAGAAAACTTTTATAATTTATTCCATTATGACATTGATTGGAAAACTAACAGACGGACTAGAAAAACGATACAAAATATTCACAATTCTTGCGCCCTTGACCATGCTGGGTGAAGTCGCTATGGAAGTTATAATTCCAATTATAATGGCAAACATAATAGACGCAGGAATATCGTCCGGCAACATAAACTATGTATTGAAAACAGGCATGCTTATGATTGGATGCACCTGCCTGTCGCTTTTTTGCGGCGTGGCTTCTGGAAGATTATCCGCATTGGCTTCCACCGGGTTTTCCCACAACCTTAGACGCAGGCTATTCGCAAAAGTGCAGGACTTTGCTTTTTCCAACATGGACAAATTCGGGACGGCATCGATGATAACTCGCCTGACAACGGATGTCACCAACGCCCAGAACACTTACCAGATGATTATAAGAATATGCGTACGCTCCCCGATGATGCTCATAGGGGCTACTATAATGGCTTGCCTTATAAACGCAAAACTTGCCGTCACATTTTTTTTGGCCATTCCCATACTTGCGATTGCACTTGCCGCCATCGCAACAAAAGCATTCCCCAGATTTCGTGAAATGCTAAAGAAATACGACACGCTAAACAGCGGACTGCAAGAAAACCTCATGGGCATACGTGTGGTGAAATCTTTTGTACGGGAAGGTTTTGAGGAGGACAAATTCCAGGA
>JAZSMM010000347.1:0-11819 GCA_045535895.1 Treponema sp. | reverse complement strand
CGTTCATGGATTTTGTGTATTTGTAACCAAGTTTAAAGATATGTCCTAGTTCGTTGCCTTTTTTGCTGTAGAATTCTGCACCGCAATGTGGGCATTTATCACCTGCGACAACCGTCCTAACGTCAGCTGTCATGTATGGGGTAAAATCCCTTCCTGGTTCCACGTTTGCAAAGTGAACGTCCTTTTTTAAGCCGCCTGTCACGGCGTTGTGCATATGCATGACAGTTTGGTCTGCAAGAACCGGAACTGTGTTTAATTGAACAGGACCTGCAAATCCAACTGGAGCGTTTGTAATGCGTTCCACGTCAACATCACTTGCAAGTTCCACTTCGCTGGCTTTCAATGTTGCGGCAAGTTTTGCTTCGTTCACGTCCAAATCCCCACGGATGCAAACCGCAAAAAAGACTTCTGGGTAATATGGAATTCCAGAAGTTGCGTCTGTTACACGTTTTAGGTTTTTACAGCAATCAATATTTCTTAGGTCAAGCTCGCAGTTTGTAACTTTGTAAATCAATGTTTTTATAAACGCTTTTGGCGTTGTATTCAGGAAAACTGAAAGATCTTCTATTGTTTTTACGTCCGGCGTGTCGATTGCTTTTACAGATTCCGTGGTTGCTTGCCCTTGCTCAAAGTCAGGAGCGCAAGCAGCTTTCTCTGTGTTTGCGGCGTAAGTGCATTTTGGACACAAAATCAAAGTGTCGTCGCCCACCGCACTTTCCACCATGAATTCCTCGGAGCCGCTTCCGCCCATTGCACCAGAGTCGGCTGAAACAGGAATCACAGACAAACCCAATCTTTTGAAAATGCGTTTGTAGGCTTTTTCCATGGCAAGATAAGTTTGATCCAAACTTTCGTCGTCTGTATGGAATGAATATGCGTCTTTCATGGTGAACTCGCGACCACGCATTACGCCGTAACGGGGGCGAATTTCGTCACGGTATTTTGTGTTGATTTGATAAAGTGTAATAGGAAGTTGCTTGTAAGATTCCAGTTCATCCCGGACAAGGGCTGTGACAGCTTCTTCTGCTGTGGGGCTAACCACAAGTTCTTGATCCACACGATTTTTTATACGGAGCATTCCTGCCCCCATTGTCTCCCAACGACCGGATTCACGCCAAAGTTCACCGGGAACAACTACAGGAGGTTTGCATTCCAATGCACCAATGGCATCCATTTCTTCACGAATAATATTTTCTACCTTTCGGAATGCTTTTAGACCGAAAGGAAAATACGAGAAAAGTCCGTTTCCTAATTTGCGGATAAGACCTGCACGCAACATAAGTTGATGGCTAGAAATAACAGCTTCTGCTGGAACTTCACGCAATGTTGCAATCAATGTTTTGGATGTTTTCATAATGATGCATTTTATACTTTTGCAATTTTTTTTTCAATGATACACTTGTTGGATAACAGTAGCGTTGACGAGTCGCACGGATTTGCTTTTCCACGCAAAAACTGTTTTGCTCAAAATTGCTTATACAAATCAATTGATTTATTGTGGCATAATTACGAATATTTTATGTCACAGACAATGCTAAGAGTCGGTTTGTGCGTGCTGTTTTCTAACAAACATTTAACAGAAAGGGAATTGTAATTTTTTTTATTTAATATATTATTAATGGTAACAAGGGAGTAGCCGGCACGAGCCCCTTTCGTGTTTGCATTGCCGTCAGTACGATTTTGTTTTGCAAAAATTTTGCAATAAAAATCCGGCCTGCAAGTAAATGGCAAGACTTGTCGCATTTTTATAATGGGTTTCCCATGTAATTTGTGGCCGTGTCTTGCGAAAATCCTACCTGGTTAAAGACCAAGACATGACTGCTAAAAGATATTTTAGGAGCGTGAAAATGGTTGTTCAAATCCTTCTTTTGGTTTTAGGTTTTGCTCTTTTAGTAAAAGGTGCAGATTGGTTTGTGGACGGTGTCGCAGGAATAGCTACAAAATTCGGTATTCCGCAACTTGTAATTGGGCTAACAATAGTTGCAATGGGAACCAGCGCACCAGAAGCCGCCGTCAGTATTACGGCTGCCTTTGCAGGCAATGCAGAAATTACAATTGGAAATATTGTCGGAAGCAATGTCCTGAACATCTTGATTATTTTGGGAATCACCGCCCTTGTCTATCCTGTTTCTGTTCAAAAATCCACACAAACAATTGACATTCCCGTTGTCTTGCTTGCAACTGCTCTTTTGTTGTTTTTAGGTTACGACGGAAGTATAAGCCGCTTGGATGGAACCATAATGCTGGTGGTCTTCGGTGCATATCTTTTTTATTTGTTCTGGGACGCAAAACGACCCAAAAATTTGGAATCGGCAGAAAGCGCAAAAAAACAAAGCGAAAGTACAGAATCTGTTTCAAAAGAACTTTCCCTGACAAAATCATTGTTGCTCACGGCTGTTGGGCTTGTCTTGATTGTCGCAGGTTCAAATTTTGTGGTGGATTCTGCCACATTTATTGCCACGGCATTGGGATTAAGCCAAAGATTCATCGGGCTTACAATTGTTGCCTTGGGAACTTCCTTGCCGGAGTTGTTTACTTCTGTTACAGCTGCAATCAAAAAAAACTCAGACATTGCGGTGGGTAATATTATAGGAAGCAATATCTTTAACATTTTGTTCATAGTTGGGCTTTCCGGCTTGATTGTTCCTGTTCCGTTTGATTCTGCCTTTAGGTTTGACACAATTGTGTCAGGAATTGCGGCTGTTCTTTTGCTTGTCTTTAGTCTGCCTAAAAAACGGCTTTCAAGGTTTGCAGGAATTGTTATGCTGTTGTGCTATGCAGCATATTTTATTGCAATTTTTTGATTAAATTGTATCTCCTTACACTTGCGAGTTATTGCAATTATTCGGTTAAATGCTATAATCACAAAACAATAGCAGACCAAGTTTATAGGAGCAAACATGGAATTCCCAAAGGATTTTATCTGGGGCGTGGCAACTTCAAGTTACCAGATAGAAGGCGCAATTAATGAAGATGGACGCACCACGGCAAACTGGGACGAGTTCACGAAAATTCCAAAAAAAATAGAAGACGGTTTTTCTGGAGAAGTTGCTTGCGACCATTACCACCGTTATAAAGAGGATGTCCAGCTTATAAAAGATTTGGGAGTGAACGCCTACCGTTTTTCTATTGCGTGGCCCAGGATTTTTTCCTATGACTCTGATTCCAATGGTGGGGCGGTAAAAGGGAAACTGAACCAAAAAGGTCTTGCTTTTTATGACAAGTTGATTGACGAACTTCTTGCGAATGGTGTTGAACCTTGGATTACATTGTACCATTGGGATTTACCGCAAACCCTTGAACTAAAAGGCGGTTGGCGTAATCGTGACATGATGCATTGGATTGCGGACTATTCTGCGGAAATTGCAAAGAATTTCAGCGATCGTGTGAACCACTTTTTTACGCTTAACGAAATGCCATGCATTTTGGGCGGGTATATGGGTTGGATGGCACCGGGATTGGTTTGTTCAGACAAAGACCGGTTGAACATAATACCCAACATGCTGTTGTCCCACGGGAACATGGTGCGGGCTGTTCGTGCAAATG
Source organism: Treponema sp. (assembly GCA_045535895.1). Lineage (GTDB taxonomy): Bacteria > Spirochaetota > Spirochaetia > Treponematales > Treponemataceae > Treponema_F. The sequence goes on along the minus strand of JAZSMM010000347.1, from coordinate 8,273 downwards.
CAAAGCAGCCCGTGCAGATTGGATGCGCACACAACGGTCTTGGCAATTATCCTGCGACAGAATCAAAAGAAGACATACAAGCCTTTGAACAGGCAATGCACTGCATAGAATCTGCCACGGACTGTTATGGAATGCAACAGGGTTCCGGAATTATTCTTTCTGACAGTTTGATTTATTACTTGGATCCGATTCACCTTGGCAAATATCCTGAGCATGCTTTTGAAATATTCAAGGACAAAATGCCTGAAATAAAAGACGGCGATATGGAGATAATTTCCACTTTCACGGATATTCAGGCAATTAACATATATGAAGGCCGGCCCATTGCAAAGGGTTCTGCTCCCGGCAAAAAAGACGAAGGCTGGCATATTGTGCCTTTTCCGCAGGGCATGGCGCAAACGGCGGCTCGTTGGCCGGTCACGCCGCAAAGCATGAACCATTATTTCAGGTTCATCAGCAAAAGATACAACAAACCGATTTATGTTTCGGAAAACGGGATGAGCAATGCCGATGTTGTTTCATTGGACGGGAAATGCCATGACCCGCAGCGAATAGATTTTATGCACAGATATTTGGCGGAGCTTGAAAAGGGCATGAAAAACGGGGCGGACGTACGGGGCTATTTTCATTGGTCGCTGCTTGACAATTTTGAATGGGGACACGGCTACAAAGAACGTTTTGGTCTTGTTCATGTTGACTATGAAACCATGAAAAGAACACCGAAAGACAGTTATTACTGGTACAAAGATTTGATTCTTGGCAATCAATGATTGCAGGCAAAACGGCAGGTAAGAACAAGAACATGACAGGAATTGTTGATTACAACGCAGGAAATATTCCAAGTGTGGCAAGAGCTTTGGATGCGTTGGGCTGTGAATATGTGGTTTCAAAATCCCCAAAGGAATTGCAATCAGCACAACGCTTGATTTTTCCCGGTGTTGGCGATGCCCGGTATGCAATGGAGCAACTAAAAAATTCAGGCTTTGATGTGTTTTTGAAGGAACAAAGCATGCAGGGTGTCCCTGTTTTGGGAATTTGCCTTGGGTCGCAAATCATATTTAGTTTTTCTGAAGAAGGAAGTACGACTTGCCTTGGCTTACTTGACGGCGAAATCCAGCATTTTTCCACGGTAAATCCCAACTTCGATTTAAAAGTTCCACATATGGGGTGGAACGACATCTACTATTCTGAATCGGAAAAAAGAAATCCATGCGGTCTTTTTGAGGGGATTGCGGAAGGCACGTCGTTTTATTTTGTTCATTCCTATGTTATTCAACCAAAGGACAAAAACGTGCCGGTTGCCTTTGCAGATTATGGAATCCAAGTACCTGCGGCTGTACGTTCCGAAAACATTTATGCGGTGCAGTTCCATCCGGAAAAATCTGGTGAACCGGGTTTAAGACTTTTGCACAATTTTACCAAAATGAGTCAAGGCGGAGGAAACAGATGCTAAAAAAACGAATTGTCGTTTGCCTTGACGTAAAGGACGGGCGTACGACAAAAGGGGTTAAATTTAAAGACAACGTGGATATAGGAGACCCCGTGGAAATGGCCGCAGAATATTACAGGCAGGGTGTGGACGAGCTTGTGTTTTACGATATTATGGCTTCTGCTCGTGGACGTGGACCCATCTTGGATTTGATTTCCAAAGTTGCATCCCAAGTTTTTATTCCTTTTTGTGTGGGCGGCGGAATTGGTACGTTGGAAGACATCCGCTCCACAATCCTTGCCGGAGCGGAAAAAATCAGTTTGAATTCGCAGGCAGTGAAAAACCCGGAACTTATCAGGCAGGGCGCACGTGTGTTTGGAAACCAATGCATTGTACTTGGAATGGATGCCGCCCGTGATGAAACAATGCCAAGCGGCTATCGTGTTTACATCAACGGAGGACGGACAGCCACGGAACTGGATGCGTTGGAATGGGCAAAGGAAGCTGTTGGCTTGGGAGCTGGCGAAATAGTTTTGAATTCAATCGACGCAGACGGAACAAAGGCCGGCTATGAAATTCCTCTTACACGTATGATAAGCGAGGTTGTTCCTGTGCCGGTGATTGCTTCTGGAGGCGGTGGAAAGCCGGAACACCTTGCAGAAGTTTTAACAGAAGGTAAGGCAGACGCCGCTCTTGTTGCTTCTATTGTGCATTCTGGGCAGTACACCGTGGCTGAAATAAAATCCCAGCTTGAACAAAAAGGTGTTGCTGTACGTTAGTTTGCGATATATCGTGCTCGGTTGAATTCTGTTTCAAACACATCGACGGCGTACAATTTGGTGTCGTTTGTTAGGCGATTTTCTTGTTTAAGGTCGTTTTGTACTTGAATAAAAATCCATTGTGCAATGCGCTCAGCGCTGGGATTATTCAAAAAAACCAAAGAACCGTCTGAGTTCTTTAGGTCGTTCAAGTTTGTGTGGTCTAAAATGTCACACGCTTTTTGCACGGCTTTTTTTAGCAAAGAAAAATCCAACAACATTCCACCGTCATCCAGTGTTTCTCCACGAACATGTGCGTAAACTTTGTAGTTGTGTCCGTGAAGCGATTCACATTTTCCGTGGTAATCTTGTAAAAAATGAGCGGCTGCAAAATGGTCTTCTATTCTTATTTCATACATAAATTTTATTATATAACTGTCGAGAAATAATGCAACTGTACACAAAAGACAAAATGTTGTAATATCTTGTTTGCAAACCTTACGGATAAGGTTTGGTTTCACAAAAAATTTTGGAGTCAGATATGAAATTCATTTTTTTAGGACCTCCCGGAGCAGGAAAGGGAACTTTAGCAGCCAAAGTTGCAGAATCTTACAATATTCCGCATATTTCTACAGGTGAAATTTTTCGTGCGGCAATAAAAGCACAAACGCCTCTTGGTCAAAAGGTTCAAGCCATAATTGATTCTGGCTCGTTGGTTGGAGATGACATAACGATTGAACTTGTGCGGGAACGCCTTGAAAAGGATGACGCAAAAAAAGGTTTTATTTTGGACGGATTTCCACGGACAATTCCCCAGGCAGAAGCCCTTGATAACATTGTTCCAGTGGATGCGGTTGTGAACTTTGATATTGCGGACGAAGGCGTAGTCGCAAGGCTTTCCGGAAGGCGTGTTTGTCGTGGATGCGGACAGAATTTCCACGTGCAGTTTATGTCGCCTGCAAAGGAAGGTTTGTGCGACAAATGCAACGGAGAACTTTATACCCGTGACGACGACCAAATTGATGCCATAACTCACCGTCTGGAAGTCTACCGTGAACAAACAGCTCCGCTGATTGAATATTACCGCAAGAAAAACCTTTTGACTGATATTGACGCTAGGCCTTCTACCACAGAAGTGTTAAAGAATTTTGAATCCAAATTTTCTAAATAATAATGGCCGGTTGAACGGCATGGTGGATTTTTCAAAAAAGAGGAGGATTTATGTCTAATCAAAGAGAAACTCTTGGCAGTAGATTGGGATTTTTGTTACTTTCTGCTGGTTGTGCAATTGGGTTGGGGAACGTTTGGAGATTCCCTTACATTACAGGAAAATACGGTGGAGCAGCATTTGTTTTAATTTACTTTGTGTTCCTTGTAATTTTGGGATTGCCTGTAATGATTACAGAATTTGCAGTAGGGCGAGCTTCCAGAAAAAGTATGAGCGTCGCCTTTAAGGAACTTGAACCGGAAGGTACAAAATGGCATTGGTACGGGAAATTTGCCGTTGTTGGAAACTACCTTTTGATGATGTTCTACACAGTTGTTGCTGGTTGGTTCTTAAAATATTTCTTTGAAATGATTGGTGGCAAATTTGTTGGAATGGAAGCAGGGCAAATTGCAGATTGCTTTGGTGCAACTGTTGGAAATCCAATCTCTTTGATTGTTTGGATGATTGTTGTAATTATTATTGGTATGACATGTTGTTTCCTTGGATTGCAAAAAGGTGTAGAAAAAGTAACAAAATTTATGATGTGCGCACTTTTTGTAATTATGGTTGGACTTGCAATTTACGTAATGTTTATTCCAGGTGCTGCTGAAGGATACAAATTCTATCTTAAACCAGATTTTAAAGCGTTGGTTTCTGGTGAAGGTGGACTTTGGGAAACAATTTATGCTGCCATGGGACAGGCTTTCTTTACATTGAGCCTTGGAATTGGTTCAATGGAAATCTTTGGTTCTTACATCGATAAAAAACACTCTCTTACAGGCGAAGCTGTTCGTGTAATTGGATTAGATACATTCGTAGCTCTTTGTTCAGGATTGATTATTTTCCCTGCTTGTGCTGCTTTTGGTGTTGAAGCAAATTCTGGTGCTGGTTTAGTATTTATGTCTTTGCCGAACGTATTTAATTCAATGGGAGCTGTCGCAGGACGCATTTTTGGTGCATTGTTCTTCTTGTTTATGAGTTTTGCAGCACTTTCTACGGTAATTGCTGTGTTTGAAAACATTGTTGCATTCCCAATGGATAAACTTGGATGGAGCAGAAGAAAATCCACAGTAATCAATTTCTTCTTGATTATTGTGCTTTCTCTTCCAGCAGCCCTTGGCATGAATGTTTGGTCAAATGTTCACTTTGGACCAATCGCTTCTATCGACGGATTGGAAGACTTCCTTGTTAGTCAGAACTTGCTTCCAATTGGTTCTTTAATCTTCCTTTTGTTCTGTACTTGGAAAAAAGGTTGGGGTTGGGACAAGTTTATTGAAGAAGCCGACCAAGGCGAAGGTCTTAAATTCCCCAAAAACAAAGTCGTTAAATTCTATCTAAAATATATTGCTCCATTAATCATAGTCGTTGTGTTCATTGCAGGATACATTGACATTTTTGGAAAAAAATAAAACCAGTTCAAGAAGCCTTGTCAGAGTGCAAGTGGTCATGTGTTTAAAAAGGCTGTCCAAAAGATTTTGACAATCTTATGGACAGCCTTTTGTTTATGCATTTAGTTTTGCGTTTATTTTTTTTGTCTTTTTTTTGGTTGTAAAGTAAATGATTATCCAGACAATTAGATAGCCGACTATGAATATTGCTGTGAACACAAGGATTGGAATCAACTGGTTTTTTATCCAGCCGTTAAATAAATAAATAAGAATATAATCTAAATATAATACAATTCCATGTATAACGGCCGCTATGAACAGTGGTAGTTGTTCAATTTCGTATATTCTACCAATTCCGCCGGCAATAAAAGCCAAAAGGGAAGAAGTCAAAATGCCTTTGACAACTTCAGAAAAAGTCAGTGTTTGTATAATGTTGTTAGAACCCAAAATCCAGTAAATAATCGCCAAAATAATGGGACCTCCTACAGAAGCCATCAAGCCTGTCTTAAGAAAATTTTTTATAAACTGTTTCATTTTGTGTCAAACCTCCGTTTAATTGTCGCGAAACATCTTCTTGAAACATATTCTGTGTAACCGCTTTTGAATACGGCGTTCACCCCGCCAGAGTATGTTGCAGAAAATTTTTCCAACCGGTTTTCATTTGCAATGGCGGATTTGTTTATGCGAAAAAAGAAAGACGGTAGCCTTTCTTCTAGTTCGTATAACCGTTGTTTCAGTTGGTATTTAACCCCGTCCGAACTTATTGCGTACGTTTTGCCTTCAATTACCGCAATGCATTCAACTTGGCTTATCGGCAGCATTCTTATTTCATCTTCCATGTACGCCGTAAGTTTGTCTGTTCCGTTGTGTTGCAGCACAAGTTTTTCTACCTTTCCCAAAAAAAAGTAGGACTTATGCACTGTTGCCACAATTTCCTCTTCTTTTGATTTGTCTACAATTAACTTGAAATTCATCGTACCTCCTTGCAAGTGGCAGTATATATTGAAAGAGAAATAAATAGTGTTTATTTGGTGTGAACGGTTGTATTTTAAAGTTAATCGGTAAAGGCTTACTTAAAGCTGGACTGTGAAAGGGGAGAACCTATCCACACACCTTCGCTGCCTATGTATTCCTTGCGTTGACCTTCTACTAAAAACTGTACGCTTTCCACCGTGGGAAAACTTGTTGCGGTGTAGACAACTTGCATTAGTTGACCGATATAGCCTTCCACTCCGTAACGGTTGAACTCAAATTCCTCGCTGAAATTCAACGTGGCCACTTTGTTTTTTACACTGGCCGAAAGCAACCGGCTGCCTTCTGGTATGAGGGTCATGCATTCGTCGTTCAATTCGTCCAGTGCTGGTCCTTCCAAAAGGGCGGTCAACGCTGCGGTAAGGGGAGAATTTGTTTTTTGTATGGTTCTGGAAACTTGTTCCCTGGAAATGGAACCGTCTCCGCCAATGGAAACAAAAAACAGTTTTACGTTGGTGGTGGGAATTGTTGGTTTATTGTCCGCAATGGACTGAGGGTTTGGAGGAACAATTTCCACTGGTGTCTCTGGTTCTTCTATGATTGGTTTTGTTTCCTGCTTGGGTTGTGTTTGGGTTGTTGCAGGTGGAACAGATTCCACTTCTTGTTTTGCAGGTTCTTCTGTCTGCACAACGATTTGGACAGGGGAACCGGAAGGTTCTGGTTCTTCTTTTGGTTCAAAATTTGCCACGAACTCAGGTTCTGTGCCTATTGTATGTTTAAAAAAGCCTGTGTCCTTTAGAACTTTAAGGATGTCATCTTGTTTGATTAAAAAAATTATTAGCAAAACCAGTGCAATCAATATCCAAATGGCAACGGCTATTCCTGCTTGGTTTTTCTTTTTTTGTTGAGCCATGATTGTGAGTATAATGAAATGGTCAAAAAGTAACAATACGGCAGGATTTTTATGTTCAAGTTTTAGCGGTTAAAATTTTCTGTGCATATTTCACAGTTTCAAGTGCGTCTTTCGCATAAAAATCTGCGCCTATCATGTCGGCATATTCTTGGGTCAAGACCGCACCGCCAACGCATATTTTGCAATTTGGCGCGTCTTTGCGCAACAATTTAATGGTGGCCTGCATGGAAGGAACTGTTGTTGTCATAAGAGCACTTAACCCCACGAGTTGAACATTGTTTTCTTGTACAGCTTTTACAATAATTTCCGGGTTTACGTCTTTTCCCAAATCAATCACGGTGAACCCGTAGTTTTCCAGCAAAACTTTTACAATGTTTTTTCCAATGTCGTGGATGTCACCTTTTACTGTGGCAATTACAATTTTACCTTTTGTTTGTTCGCTTTTGCCTGTTGCGGACAGATTTTCCTTTATCACGGAAAAGGCCGATTTTGCCGCTTCTGCACTCATAAGAAGTTGAGGTAGAAAAATTGTCTTTGCCTCAAATCCTTTGCCCACAACATCCAACGCAGGAATCAGATGGTTGTTTATTATGCAGACAGCTTCTTCTTGGCAAAGTAGCTTTTGGGTGATTTGTGCGGCTTCTGTCTTTAGGCCACGCATGACAGCGTTTTGCAATTCGTCTGCGGTCTTGACTTTGCTTGGGGTGGCACTTGTTTCTGTTTTTGCTGCGACAATGTTTTCTTGGTAATTTTGTGCAAAAGAAATATAGCCGCTGCAATTTTCGTCATGTCCCGTCAGGGCGGAAAAACACGTGTATGCCTTCATCATCTCGGAAGAATTGGGGTTCATAATGGCGACGTTCAAACCGCATTGCATTGCCATTGTAAAAAAGGTGGAAGTAATCAAGTCCCGTTGCGGCAAACCAAAGGAAATGTTTGAAACGCCTAAGATTGTTTTTCCGTTGTGTTTTTTCTGAACGGTTTTAAGTGTTCGCAACGTCACCAAGGCGGATTTTGGGTCGGAACTGATTGCCATGGCAAGCGGGTCGATTATAATGTCTTTTTTGCTGATTCCATATTTTGCTGCTGTGGAATAGATTTTTTCCACAATATTTATTCTTCCTTCCACTGTCTCTGGAATGCCGTCTTCGTCCAATGTCAATGCAACGACAACTCCGCCGTATTTTTTTACCAAAGGGAACACAGTTTGCATGGATTCTTGTTTGCCGTTCACAGAATTGATTAACGGCTTGCCATTGTAAATGCGCATGGCTTTTTCCATGGCGATTGTATTGGAACTGTCTATTTGCAAGGGCAAAGTGGTTACGCTTTGGAGTTCTTTTACCACGTTTTCTAACATGGTAACTTCGTCTATTTCCGGCAAGCCCACGTTTACGTCAAGGGCATGTACGCCTTTTTCTTCTTGCAAAACGCCTTCTTGAATGATGTAGGCAAGGTCGTTTTCCCGTAATGCCTGCTTGAACCGTTTTTTGCCGGTGGGATTGATCCGCTCGCCGATGATAACCGGCTTTTCGCCAAAAATCACCGCATGGGTATAAGAAGAGACAAGAGTTTCGGTTTTCTCTGTAACTGGTACCGGCTGTAT
>JAZSMM010000226.1:0-3817 GCA_045535895.1 Treponema sp. | reverse complement strand
GGCTACATCCGACTTCCAAAGCCTTGCGTATACCTATTTCTCTACGGCGTTCCGTAACAGTCACAATCATTATGTTCATTATGCCTATCCCGCCTACCAAAAGAGATATTGCAGCTATACCGGAAAGCATCAAACTCACCGTGCCGCTGACCTGCTCATATTGCTCCAACATAGCCTGCATGGAAGTGACCCTGGCCGCATACGCGCTCCCTGAAAGTTCCTCTATGAAGGACTCTATGTTCGCGGCGACCTTGGCGGCTTTGTCCTGCGAAACGCATTGAACCACAATCGTATTTGCATTCGGCGCAGGCATTATCTTCTTTGCATAAAACCCACGTGGAACATACACTGCGTTGTCCGTGGATTCCATTCCGGTGGAAGAAGCAAGCACACCAACCACTTGAAAGCTAAATGTCACGTTGTCCATTACAACATTGACAACACCGCCCACGGCATTTCCTTCGGGAAACAATGCCTCCGAAATCTCAGAGCCTATCATCATCTTTTGCTGCCCTGTCACGTTGTCCGACACATTGAAATCGCTGCCTTGGGTCAGACTCAAGCCGCACATGTCAAGGTACCCGTACTCAATGGCGGTGGCGTTAGCATTCACCGTAGTGTCGCCAAGCCCAAGTGTAACGCCCATACTGTTGGTGTATTGAATCTGCTTTATGTCCGGAACTGTGTTGAAAAGGTCTTCACGGAAAGCATTGTTGAAAGTGACAAGGGCGTTTCTTCTGCGCTGCATATATCCTGCGGAAACCTTAACCAAGTCAAGCCCAGCCGACCCATAGGAATCTTTTATACTTTGGGTTGCACTCTGGCTGAGCGATGTTATGACAATCACAGAAGCCACACCGATTATTATTCCCAAAAGAGAAAGGAAACTACGTATCTTGTTGCGACGGAAAGTTCTTATTGCAAAAAGGAAGTCGTCAATCATATGGCTTGTCCTGCTTTGGGCTGCCGTCACGGACAACCTTGCCGTCTAAAATTGAGATTTGCCTTGGTGCCTGGGCACCGATAAAAGAATCGTGGGTTACGATTATCACCGTCGTTCCATTGCTGTTTATCTGCTTGAAAAGCTCCAAGACGGTTCTGCCTGTCTCTGAATCCAACGCCCCGGTGGGTTCGTCCGCAAGGATTATGCGCGGGTTTGTTACGGTTGCCCTTGCGATGGCCACACGTTGTTTTTGTCCACCCGACAGTTCCGAAGGCATATGCTTTAAGCGGTCGTGTAGACCCATCCTTTCAAGGGCTTGTTGGGCACGCAAACGACTTTCATGGCGGTCTACACCTTGGTAGCGCAGGGGTAGCATCACGTTCTCCAAGACGGACATGGACGGCAGCAAAAAATACTGCTGGAACACAAAACCAACCGTCCTGTTCCTCAAATACGCCAGTTCTTTTTCCGTCATACTCGCCGTGCTCTTTCCGTTTATCTGGACAAGCCCTGAGGTGGGTCTGTCAAGACAACCTATCATGTTCATCAAAGTTGACTTGCCGGAACCAGACGGACCCATTATCGTGATGTATTCGCCATTGCCAACAGAAAAACTTACATCCTGCAAAGCATGAACCTTTACATCGGACACAGTGTATTCTTTGCAGACATTTTCCATACGAATGCAAATATCGGTGTTTTTCATCGCCGTCCCCCCAAGTCACCTGACAGGAGGCATTCTGCCGCCTAAGCCGCCGGCAGCTCCGCCCGGTCTGGCGTTCTCGCCGCCTTTGACAGAAGGCAGGTCTATTACAGGACGCATCCCAGACACAGGAGGAGCAACTTGAGGAGCAAGGACATCCCCTTCTGCCACATCGCCAGAAAGAATGCGCATATGGGTCATTCCGTAGGGTTCAGCCGCAACAACAACACGTTGCTTGTCGCCGTCCACGGAGACGACCTCCACAAACGCCTGTCCGGCGGAAAAACCCACAGCCTCGTTTTCCGCAAGAAGAAGAGTTTGCGGAGGACTGATTTCTATCTCGCCTGTAAACGAATAGTTGGGCAGAATGAGTTCGGGCGGATTGTCAATACGTATTTCCACTTTAACAACAGAAGCTCCCCTAGACGTAAGTGTTCCAACCTGCGGATAGGACACGACATAGCCTTTTACAGGTTCTTCACCATAGGCTGGGAAAGTGCAATACACCGTCTGGTTTGCGGCAAGTTTTGGAGCGTCGGTTTCCACCACTTCCACATACGACTTTAGGTAGCTGCGTTCAACCAAAGTCCCCACGGAGTCTTTTGCTTCAAGGTATTCCCCCACGGTGACATCAAAGTCCGCAAGGATTCCGTCAAAGGACGCTATGATTTTCCTGTCCTCCAGCCTTTTCATCAGCGACCTGCGTTGAATCTGCTTGAGCTCCAGTTCTTTGGCGTTCCCCGTGATTTTTACCTGGGCGATATCGTAGTTAAGTTTTGCAATCTCATATTCCTGCTCGGAAGTGTCCAGTTCCACCAAAACCTGATCTTTTTTCACATGATCACCCTGTTTTGCATAGACGGCCATTACCTGCCCGTCCCCCGCCGCCTGCAATGACTGGGACTGGGCAGCTTCTACATTGCCCGAGATTTCTATCACGTTCTGGACCACTTCCTTTGTCACTATGTACGTCCTGGACTTGTTGGAGGCATTCACCCTGCCCTGCCTTGCAAATACAATTGAAACCGTCGCAACTGCCAAAGCCACCAGAACCAAGACAAAAATTGTCACGACCATGCCTTTCTTTCTTTTTTTGGCAGCCATTCTAGTCTTCCTCCACGACAAAAAGCATTTTTGTTTTTATTGAATTCAAAAGAAGCTCTATGTCCGTTATGCGGCACTGTATCAGCGCATTCTGCAGGTTTACCTGAGCCTGCCTGTTCTCTGAATCCGTTACATATCCAGCGGCAAACCATGAAGCCATGTCGTCCACCAACTCACGGTACAGTTCGGCTTGCTCCAAGTTCAATTGGCGTGTCCACAGCAAGTCCGTTCTGTCAGTCAAGGAATCCTCCATGTCCGTTTCATAGGATTCCTGAGCCTCTTGGATTTGCAGCAAGGCAAGATGCACGTCAAGCGCATCCTGTTGTTTTTTTATACGGTCGGACTTCAAGTCCGAAGGAGACCAGCTAAGCGAAAACTGCGCCGCGGGAGTCCTGCTTTCACCCGTCACTGGAACTGCGACACCAGCAGAAAGCCTTGCACCAAAAAGCCCAAGGGAGAGAGAGGCGTTCACCGTGTCGTTGTCGGCAAAAGTCGTGTTCTTGTGTGTGTATCCAGCTCCGGCATACAACGACACCTGGGAGTCCGCTTTTTGCTCCAACTTCGTAATTTCCATGTTCCATTCCGCCTTTTCCATTGCCTTGTAGTTATGCACAGAATCCGTGACGGGTTCTTCCAGTATGCCGCTTGACTCAAGCTGCAACGTGACATCGGGAATCTCATTGGCCGTAAGTTTTTTCGGGTCAAGGTTGCATTTTTGGGCGAATTTTTCCACCGAACGCTCAAGCCTTCTTTGTCTTTCATCCGCTATGTGCTGTGCGTTCAGCATCTCAAGCTGGGCTGTGCGGTAACGGGAGGATTTAGGCCCGTACCCTTGAACCACAATTGCGTCCAGGTCGATTTTTTCTTCATATAAAGTGTTCTGGGCGGAAAGGACGGAAGCGTATTCCGTATAGATGGACTTCAAGTTGCTGTAAAAATCATATTCCGTCGACAAAAGATGTTCTTCCAAACTTCTGCGGAATTCAAGCACATTCCGTTGCGATTTTACAAGCGAAAGACGCTGCTGCATTGCACCGCCGCCAAGAATTTCAGTTTCTATGGAAACG
>JAZSMM010000329.1:0-5046 GCA_045535895.1 Treponema sp. | reverse complement strand
TCGAGCTCTTGCTCTTTAGCCATTTTGAGGGCTTCAATGGTAGGGACAATACCTTTTTGTTCTCCCTCATCGTCTATTAGTCTGACTTCTCGAACACGGATTTGTTCATTAATCCGCAACCCCTTATTTTCCGCCAACGATCCCCCTTGTGCTAATTCTCTGACATCAGATTGAATAACACTAATGTAAAATATGATTTTCATTTTATCAGATAAAACGATGTTGTGTCTAGTGGTGTGCCCGTTCCAAATACATTTAGGACAGTCCTTGTCTGTCTTGACCTTTTCCTTTCTTATGTGGACAATATTAATGCATATGAATTTCCCACGTGTTTTTTTAAAACCAAAAGAAGATTTGGATATACGACATGGGCAACCATGGGTTTTTGACAATGAAATATCTTTTGTCAAATATCAAACAGCAAAAGGCATCCTTCAACAAACGTTGGACCAATGCAACTTGGCAGAAGGATCTCCCGTGGAAGTATATTCCAGCGGAGGGCTTTCCTTGGGTACGGGAATCATGAACAGCAGATCAAAGATCACGGTCCGTTTGATAGGTTCGGAAAATCCAAGCATGATTTTTGGGGAACATGCAGTCTTTGACAACAGCGATAGCCTTCACTCTTCTTTTACCACTGAGTTTTTTAGAAAACGAATTCAAGAGGCAATGTCTGCAAGGTTTTTGTTCTACAAGAAAACTGATTCTTACAGACTTGTCTTCGCGGAAGCGGATTTGATTCCTGGGTTTATAGTTGACAGATTTTACGACACGGAAGGCAGGGTTTTTCTTTCTGTGCAGTTTTTAAGCCTGTCTGCGGAGATTTTTCGGTTGGAATTAATAGACGCATTGCGTACTGTGGTTCGCCCTTTTGGCATATATGAAAGAAGTGATGCTCCGGTGCGATCCCTTGAAGGCTTGGAATTTAAAAAAGGTTGGATCGGAAGCGAACGCAATCCTGTCATAACAATAAGAGAAAACGGAGTTCTACTTTCAATAGATTTGGAAAACGGTCAAAAAACAGGCTATTTTCTTGACCAAAAAGAAAACCGCAGGATTGTCTCTTGCCTGGCAAAAGGAAGGCGTGTTCTTGACACATTCTGCCATACGGGTGCTTTCGGCTTGAACGCCGTTCTGGGCGGAGCTAAAGAAGTTGTTGCCGTAGACATATCGGAAGAAGCCGTCGCCACTACCCGCATGAACATCGGATTGAACAAGGCGGGACATGTGATGCAGGTGGTGCAGGCGGATGTCTTTGACATTTTACGCCAATATGAAACTGAACAACGTAGGTTTGACATGATAATCCTTGATCCTCCGGCTTTTGCGAAAAGTGCCTCTAAAGTTGACAAGGCCTATGGTGGCTATAAAGAAATAAATTTTAGGGCGATGCGCTTACTTGTGCCGGGAGGCATCCTGGTTTCCTGCTCTTGTTCACATTTTTTTGACTCCGCTAGATTCTACGACATGATTGCCAACGCCGCAAGCGATGCACGGCGCAAGGTTCAGTTTTTTGGTAAGCATGGGGCAGGAGCAGATCATCCTGTCTTGGCGGGATATTCAAAATCTGAATACCTCAAGTGCGCCGTCATGCGGGTGATGTGAATGCCCAATTGCATAATTGTACTTGGGCCCACGGCTTGTGGTAAAACATCCCTTGCAGTACGTCTTGCCTGTTCATTGAACGGAGAAATCATTTCCGCCGATTCCCGTCAAGTGTACAGGAACTTGGATATTGGTTCTGGCAAGGATTTATGTGAGTTTACGCTGAAAAAAGAAGACGGTACGGAAATTTCCATTCCATATCATTTGATAGATGTAGTTTCCTTGCCAGATGAATATAATGTATACACATTCCAAAGGGATGCTTACATTGCTTTTGCAGATATTGTTGCCCGGAACAAAGTTCCTGTAATAGTGGGCGGAACAGGAATGTACTTGGATGCGCTTGTCCGTGGGTATGACTTGGTTCAAGTTCCCACAAACGAAGAATTACGGGAAAGGCTTTCTGGTTTTTCCATGGAAGATCTTACTTCTTATCTTTTGCATATGAAAGGAACAGAAGGTCTGCACAACAACACAGATTTGACGGAAAGGCATAGACTTTTGAGGGCGATAGAAATTGCTGAATTCAATCAAAGCGGGAGCGGCGATGTCGTAAAGGCGCGTATGCCTGTACGTCCGGAAATAGAACCTCTGATAATCGGGACGACATTTCCACGGGACCAGTTGAGGAAAAACATAACCAGGCGTTTGCGGCTTCGCCTGAAAGAGGGAATGATAGAAGAAGTTCAGCGCATTCACGACAGCGGAATAGAATGGCAAAGGTTGGAACGGCTTGGGCTTGAATACCGCTTTGTGTCTGAATTCCTTCAAGGGAAAATCGCTTCTCAAGACGATTTGTTTACTAAACTGAACACTGCGATTGGACAGTTTGCAAAACGACAGGAAACATGGTTTCGTGGCATGGAACGAAAGGGAGTTGAAATTAATTGGATTCCTTCCGGAACTTTGGAACAGCGTTTTGAAAGTGCAATGTCGCTTGTCCGTTCTTGCTGTGTCAAGTAATGAAAGAACTTGTGAACCGTTACCTGGACAAGCATTCCCTGCACCAATCTTTCAATGTTCTTGGCGTTTTGCCCCAAAAAAAAGATTCTGGTTGCGTTGCTGTTGTCATACCTGTCAAGGATGAGTATCCCGACCTGTTTTTGACATTGCAGAGTCTTGCAAAGTCTTTGGCATTGTGTGAAAAAAAAACTGGAAGCAAAGATTTTTATGTTGTTTGCGTTGTCAATGGCAAGTCGGATGACAGCGAACAAACAAAAGAGAACAACAAAAAGTGTCTGGAACTGCTTTTGGGCAACGACCCCGGCTATATTCTTCCGGAACTCTGCATAACAGTGCTGGACTGCGCCACAAAAGGCTGTGAGATTCCGTGCGAACATGGCGTAGGATTTGCACGCAAACTGGGCATGGATTTTGCTTTGTCTTGTGGGGCCACCACGATAGCGTGCTTGGATTCGGACACTTTGGTTTCCGAAAATTATTGCCAACAACTTTTTGATTTTGATTTACGGCATGACTTTCCGTATTCTTCCCCAAAATCCATGGCCGCAGCTGTTACGGATTTTTTCCACCAAAAAGGCGCAACTCCTGCGCAAGACAGAGCCGTTAAGATTTATCAAAATTATATGAAAGAACACAGCAGACATTTAAAAGAATGCGGAACTATTTTTTATCCTGTGGCTTTGGGACCAACATTGGTTTGCACGGCTTCTGCTTATGTTGCCTGCGGTGGCATGAATCTGCGTACCGCAGGAGAGGATTTTTATTTTCTTCAATCGCTCATAAAGACTTTGGGGAAACCCTTGCCAATGCTGGAGAGCATGGTTTTCCCTTCTGCAAGGGAGTCCTGCCGTGTGCCTTTTGGTACGGGCAGGGCTGTAAAGGAAATATGCGACTATGAGGAACAACCAAGCAACGGAGAAACAGAAATACAGTTCAATCCGCCTTTGGCTGTGACAGGTTATCCTGGTTTTGTTTACGACCAAATAAAATGCTTGATTCGTTTGGTGGAAGAATCCTGCGAAGATCCACTCGACTCCGTTGCCCTTGAAAAACACCTTTCGGCTTCAATCCCCAAGACAACGGATTTTTTGCGTCTGGAGAATTTCTTTTCTGTGTGGGAAAAATTGCGTAAAAATAACACAAGCCCGCAGAATCTGAAGAGAGCTTTTCAATGTTGGCTTGACGGACTAAAGATAATTCGTCTTGTACATTTTCTTTTGCGTTGAGCGTGTTTAAAAAAAGAAAACCCGGAAAAGTTGAATAACGGGTTGGTTGGAGTGTTTTCTTTTCCGGGTTGATTAATGGGAAACTGTTTTAAGCGTTTGCTGCCATTTTGCAGGGCATTTCAATCTTTTTTATATAACCTGTCCTGATGCAACTTTCAAACAGACTTTTGCTAAGGAAATCCGTTGTGGTTTCTTCATAGCCGTCTCTGTCACGGACAATCTTCACTATGAATCCGTCTTCCATTTCACGCAGAATTGTCATATAATCAGAAGAATTGGTGCTTTTCAAAGTGTAAAAGTTCATTTTATACCTCCCTTGTAGACTGCAAGCCTTGGTATTTATATTTTCGGTTTTTTATTTGCCGATATTAGCGTTTTTTGTTTATTATTTGGTTGGGTAGAAGTGATGGATTTGCTGTTTCCTGATGCACATATTCATGTTGCAGATATAGAAGGTTGGACTCCTGTAAGGAATTCCTGCGTGTGTTCATGCGCCCATTCTGTGCAGGAATTTTTCTTGTCTGCCCGTGCAAAACAGAAACATCCAGAGAATATTGTATGTGCGTACGGAATACATCCACAGAACCCGGACATGAAAGAACTTTCTTTTCTGGAAGGTTTGTTGAAGGAAGACAAAATTTGTGCTGTAGGCGAGATGGGCTTTGATTTGTTCACAAAAGAATATGCTCTAAAACTGAAAGCCCAAAACGATGTTTGGATTTCCCAATTGGAGTTGGCGTTGGAATTCAATAAGCCGATTGTAGTTCATTGCCGGAAAGCGTTGGACAAATTGTTCCCGTTCTGTACTAAACTTTCTAAACTCCCGGCTGTTGTGTTTCATTCTTTTTCGGGTTCTTTTGTAGAAGCCCAGTCTTTTTTGAAAAGACGTGTGAACGCCTATTTTTCATTTGGGAAACAACTTCTTAACGGAAATAAAATAGCCGCAATGTGTGCAGGTAACTTGCCATTGGAAAGGATTCTTTTGGAAACGGACGCTCCTTTTCAGACGTTGAAAGGACAGTTTGCAACGCCGCCAGAGGATATAATTTTTGTTTACAAAGCCTTCGCACAGTTACGGAAAGAAAGTCTTGAACACGTTTGCAAGAATATTGCACAAAACTTTGATTTGGTGTTTAAAGGGCATTTTCTCCCCAAATAAAAAAAGGTGCCACATAAACAATGTGACACCGTATTCGGCCCATAGACGAGTCGAACGTCCGACCTGCTGCTTAGGAGGCAGCCGCTCTATCCT
>JAZSMM010000249.1:0-2032 GCA_045535895.1 Treponema sp. | reverse complement strand
AAACCGGTAGTTGTTCCCTTACCGCAGTAATTAAATTGTCGTAAACGCTTTCTGGAATTTTGTCAGGAAACAATGCCATCGCCCTGGCAGAACTGTAGCCACGGCTTTTTGCCTCGAATATATCCTGGTTCACACTTCCTTCATACAAAGAAGCTATGGTGTTTTTGTGTTTCTCAAAAACACCATAAAACTGGTTGTATGCGTTGCGTCGGACTTCACGGTCAGGATTTTCCATGAGCACGGAATATGTGCTTTGAGTAAGTGGAATTTCTGCTTCTTTTGTTTTTATAAAGCCAAAATCCATGTCAACATTGGTCAGCATATTGAAAGTTTTTTTTGCAGTGCGGCCGGATTCTCCTTGCAACGTGAGAAGCCTTTCTTCTTTTTCACCCAAAACATACGGCTTCAATCTTAGCAATTTTTTTAGCCATACGGCAAAATCTGCAAAATCGGCTCTTTCAATCCAGCTAGAAATGGTGGCTTCGCTTATGGATTGAATCTCCGGGACAAGAAAACTAAATTCTGCTTCTGCCGCGGTAGCCGCCATAATGTAACGGCTTTGCATTTCTTGAAAACGACTTTCACCTGCATCACCTGCAGTCAACAGAAAGGCATAACTACCAACCAACTCCGATATTTGTTCTAGCTCCGCCAACTTTTTAAGAACAGAAAGCAATGTTTCAGGAGAATTCGACAAAGTCCCCTTGAAAGAAGCGATTTCCTTTGCCAAAGGAATTATCTTCTCAAGTGCTTGTTCCCATTCACTGTCCGTTTTATACAAGGTTGTCAAATCCCACTTGTCACCAGCAGGTACCTCATTGCGCAATGGTATTGTTTTTGTTTCCATAATAAAAAATTATAACATGTATTAATGCAACCGACAATCCTTGCCAAGGGTGACATCCTTGCTAGGGTTGTAATTCCTTTTCCGTTCATTATAATGATAGAATCAAAATTTTTGAAGGAATTAACATGAAACCACGGATTTTTATCGACGGCAGCGAAGGCACAACAGGTTTGCGGATTTTTGAAAGGTTTGAAAACAGAGACGATGTTGAACTTATAAAAATTTCAAGCGAGTTGCGAAAAGACGTAAAAGAAAGAAAAAAACTTATAAACGAATCCGACATAACTTTTTTGTGCCTTCCAGACGAAGCCGCACGAGAATCCGTCTCTTTGGTGGAAAATCCAGATGTAAAAATCATAGACACCTCAACCGCCCACAGAACGCAAGAAGGTTGGGCATATGGATTTTCGGAATTGTCCGAAGCCCATAAGAATGCAATAAAGACAGGAAAAAGGGTGGCTGTTCCGGGGTGTTATGCCACTGGCTTTATTTCCCTTGTATATCCTATGATTTCAAGCGGAATAATGCCTGCAAACTATCCTGTCGCATCTTTCGCCCTTTCTGGATACAGCGGTGCAGGAAAAAAAACAATAGCAATCTACGAAAGCCCAGAGCGTCCCAAAGATTTTGATTCCCCTCGAGAATACGCCTTGAACCAACAGCACAAGCATCTAAAGGAAATGCAGAAGATAACAGGGCTTGAAAAAACACCTCTTTTCTCACCCATAATTTGCGATTATTACAGCGGAATGGTCGTTACAGTTCCATTGTATACAGATATACTCAAAGGAGTTGGCTCTGTAGAAGATGTTCATGCAAAACTGACAGAATTTTACAAAGGCAAATCATTCATACAAGTCATGCCCATGGACGCACAGGCAGGGAAAGACAATATGCTTGCAGGAAACGCTTGCAGCGGATGGGACGGCTTGAGAATTTTCGTAACAGGGAATGAAGAACGACTTGTTTTGTCGGCCCAGTTTGACAATTTGGGCAAAGGTGCGTCCGGGGCGGCAATCCAATGCCTCAACATAATGCTGGGATGCCCGGAAGACAAAGGTCTGCAAATGGAATTGAATTGATTTTTTACAACGAGTTGTTGTAAAATTCGTCATATTGACATAAACTGCCTTTTTGGTTTAATATTATTAAGCCTTTTTTGGAGCGGTGGCCGAGTGGTTTAAG
>JAZSMM010000170.1:0-3910 GCA_045535895.1 Treponema sp. | reverse complement strand
GCTTGGCCTCCGACTTGGCATTGTGTTTATTTCGTTTAGATATAGGCTGTCTTTTCTTTTGTCTATAAAAAAATCTACTCTGGAAAGTCCGCTGCAATCCAACGCTTTGTATGCGCGGACTGCCACTTTTTTTATGAAGTCCATTTTTTCTTGTGATAAATTGGCCGGAATGCACAGTTGTGCTCCGTCAGGATCTGTGTATTTTGCATCGTAGTCGTAGAAGTCGTGGCTTGGAATAATTTCGCCGGGAGTAAAGGCGTGGACATCCAAGTCCACCACGCTGTTTCCTGTTACGGAACATTCTATTTCACGTGCGTCCAAAGCGGGTTCAATCAAAATTTTGTTGTCCCAAAGGAACGCTTCTTTTACAGCTTGTTTGAGTTGGCTTGAATCCAAGGCTTTTGAGGCTCCCACGGAACTGCCGGTTCCGCAAGGTTTTACAAAAAGGGGGTATCCAAAGTCTTTTTCTGCTTGCAACATCAATTTTTCTGCTTGAAGTCCGTCCTCTTTTGTATATTCGCCTTTTTTTATGCAGACATGGGGCAGGACAGGAAGCCCCGCATCATGCCACAAATTTTTTGTTTTTTCCTTGTCTATTGCCATTGCGCTAGAAGCACAACTGCAGCCGGTGTACGGTATGCCTGCCATGTCCATAAGTCCTTGTATGGTTCCGTCTTCGCCAAAAGTCCCGTGAAGAGCGATAAGGGCAGCGTCCACGGATAAAGTTCCTTTTGGAGTGGACAAACCTGAGATACTACCTCCACCAGGGAATATAGATACGGCACAGTCGTCTTTTTCCGTTATGGAAAGCGTTGCACAAAGGTTGTTGCGTACACGGTCAAGTTCAGCTTGTTCCTGTAAAAACCAACGCCCGTCTTTTGTTATGCCCACAAGAAAAACCTCATGGTTTTTGATGTTCCTGACTATCGATGTTGCCGAAACCAACGAGACTTCATGTTCACCTGATTTTCCACCATAAATAACTGCGATTTTCATTTTACCCTTCCTTAAAAAGTCAATGAGAAAATTTCAATTTTCGGAATTGACTTTTTACGCTGTTTTGCAACGTAGTGAAAAACAGCAGTATATATTTAGTTTGCAACGCAAACTTATAAAGATAAAAACTGACGATATTTCAGACAGTTTTTATCTTACCTTCCTTCTTGATTATTTTGTGTATCCCATTTCTTCCAGAGCTTTTTTTGCTTCTGCTATTTCATCATACGGCATCACAAAGTTCTTGTAGATGATTGAATTTTCATGGGCTTTGCCCAAAAGCAACACCATGTCGTCCTCTTGTGCCATGGCAAAGGCTTTTCGAATTGCCTCTTGTCTGGAAGGAATTATAAAAAGCCCGTCGCCTTCCGTCCTGCCGGATTTGCGGCAACCCTTCGCAATCATTTCCAATAGAGCAATGGAATCCTCCCCCCTAGGGTCTTCGTCGGTTAGAATCACAACGTCACAGTATTTTGCGGCGATTTTTCCTTGCTCTGGACGTTTTTTTATGTCACGTTCGCCTCCAGAACCGAACAAAGCAAAAATCCTGCCTTTTGTTTGTTTGCGTAGTGGCGGGAAGATAGTTTGAAAGGAAGAAGGTGTGTGGGCATAGTCCACAATTACAGTGAACGGCTGACCTTGACTTATTACAGTCATGCGACCTATGACGGGTTCTAATTTAAGGCACTGGGCCGCGACTTTTTTTAGAGGAATTGTGGCAATTTTGCTTACAACAATAATTGACGCAAGGACATTGTATACATTGAATGTTCCTGAAAGCGGGGCTGTTACAACTAGGTTGCCTTCTGGTGTATCTGCTGTAAAATTTATACTTTTTGATGTCGCTGTAATTTTTTTTGCTGTAAAAGGAACGACTTTTTTTTGCATTACAGGAACGCCTTCTTGTGTTTTTTTTGTTGTCACTGCCTTTCCCGATGAAAAACCATAGACCGGATATTTGGTTGCCAGTGCAAAATATTCCCATGCAGAATCTTCCAAATTTATTACGCCAAAAGACGGAACAGATGTTTTGCGTCCGGAAAGTTTCTTTTCGTGGTTGTGTTTGTCTAAATTTCGGAAAAGGTTTGCCTTGTCATTTTTGTATTGTTCATGTGTCCCGTGGAATTCTAAATGCTCATGTGTGACGTTCATCCATACGCCAACATCAAACATGACATTTCCAAGGCGGTTTGTCTTGGCAGAAAGCCCGTGGGAAGACGACTCCACTACTGCATATTCACAGCCGTTTTGTACCATTTGATAGAGTTGTTTTTGCACAATCGGGGCTTCTGGAGTTGTCTGGTGCTCCGGATTTGCTATGGCCTCGGAACCCAAAGAATATTGCACAGTTGAAATAAATCCCGCTTTTTTTCCGCACAACCTAAGGAGTTGCCAAATAAATGAAACAGTTGAACTTTTACCTTCTGTTCCTGTAACGCCGATTACTGCCAAATTTGACGAAGGATTGTCGTAGAACGTCGCGGAAGCTGGGGACATTGCAGTACGTGCGTTTTCCACACGAACAAAGACTGGGGAATCCAAACCGTTTTTTGTCCGGTTGTCGCACATTTCTTTTATTTGCTGGGGCAAGTCGTCTTGAAAAACTATGGCAGCAGCTCCATTTTCTATGGCTTGTAGTATAAATGTGTTGCCGTGTACATGTATTCCAGGCAATGCAAAAAACATAGAACCTGCGACAACTTTTCTTGAGTCAAAGCAAATGTCTGTTATGATTGGGTCTTTTGTTGTTTCGTAATCAAAATGTTCAAAGGAAGATGTAATTGAGGAAAGTCGTTTTTGCATAACGCAATTATTATAATAAAATGATAAATAATTGTCGATATGCCCCGTGAAATTCGCATTTTTTTGTGCAAAAAACTCTATATATAAAGCAAGGAGATTTTTATGGACAAAAATAATAAAAATTGTTTTATGGCTTTTGGTGTCTTTGGGGTGTTTTTATTTTCTTTTTTTCTTTGTGGCTGTAATTTTGAAGAAAAGGCACAACAAAAGGACTCATTGGATGTGCAAATTGTAAGTTGGAATGTCCAGACTTTTTTTGATGCCCAAACTTCTGGCCTTGAGTACTCCGATTTCAAGGGAAGTAAAACCAAATGGAATGAGAGTCTGTACAGAATTAGATTGGAACGCCTTTGCAAGTCTGTCTCACAATTGGATGCCGACATCTTTGTTTTCCAGGAGATTGAAAATGAAGCGGTCATGTATGACATTGCGAATTGCCTTCATGGTTTTGTTTCCGGCAAGAAGAAATACGGGTATATGACTTTTGTATCAGAAAAAGGTTCCGCGATTGGCTGCGCTGTCTTGTCCCGTCTTCCTTTGGGCAAAACGACTTCTCACCAACTTGATGTCCGAAAACATGGGGTTCAGCCAGATTTGCGTCCTTTGATGGAAGTTGAAGTCTTGAACAACACAGGTGATTTGGGTTCGCCGCTTTTTAGATTGTTTGTGTGCCATTGGAAATCAAAGTCAGGGGGAGAAGAAAATGCTTTTTTGTGGCAAACAGAACAAGAGGCGGTACTGGCACAAAGAATTGCATCACTTGAAAACGATGATACGACAAATAAAACACCGATAGTTGCTTGCGGTGACTTCAATCGCGATTTAAATGAATTTATGCCAAGTCATACATGTCAATGTTGCGTTTTGATAGGAAATGTTCCCATGAGAAACGCTTGGTTGATGGCAGGGGATTGTGCAAATCAAGGTAGTTACCATTACAAAGGCAGCTGGGAAAAAATAGACCACTTTTTTTTATCAGATGACATACAACTGTTGCATTTTTCGCCCGTAAAGGAAGGTGAGTGGGTTCGTCCAAATGAGGACGGAGAATTTGTTCCATATAGATTTTCTATTTGGAACGGAGAAGGATATTCAGACCATTTGCCTGTAC
>JAZSMM010000117.1:0-6830 GCA_045535895.1 Treponema sp. | reverse complement strand
AAGGGTGGAAATGTTTGTAAGACCGAATTTTCTGGATATGGTTGATATTGTGTCCCCGGATTTCACTATGTAGGTAGAAAATTTTACGGGTTCGCTTAGGGTTATGTCTGTGATTTCTATTGACTGGCTGTTTAGAATGTTGCCGTCTTTGTCAATGTCCTCTGCCATGAAAAGCGCGAACTTTTCCATTGCGGAATCCAAAACCTCTATTTCGTTTGGTGAAAGATACGCTAGCTCCACGGGTTTTGCAATGCTATGGACCGCTTCAACAAGTGCCATAAGCGAATAAGAGACAAGTACACCTGCCGCCGCCATAGAGAGCAAAAGCACAATCAAGTGGAATTTTTTTGTTATCAACCAAATTGTCGTTCGCAAAAAATCGCTGGCAATGCTTTTGGCAGAAGTCGCCTTTAAAGATATTGTTTGTGCAAAAGTATAAGGTTCTGTAGAAAGCATTGTGTATTGTGGTAAAGAATTTGGATTTTGCCGTAGTTTTATGGGCTTAAATCCTTTCTTGGAAAAGTTGGTTTGCCTGTCGTCAAGATAACTGATTATTTCCATAATAGAAGTATCGACATAAAGCGAACAGCATATTAGAATATAACTGATGGCTAAAGAAAAAAAATCATCACGCTTTCTTGGATTGCGACTTTTTTTGGTCGGTGTTTTTTTTGGTGTGATTATTAAATTGTTTATTTTTGATTTTCTTACAGTGTCCGGGACTTCTATGGAACCCACGATAGCCGACAAAAGCATGGTTTTGGTGTACAAATTGGCTTATGGGCTTGTAAAACCCTTTGGCGAAGACTTGATTGTCCAATGGAACAGCCCCAAGGTTGACGATATAGTTTTGTATTTTTACAACGATCGCGCCGTAATAAAAAGATGCGTGGCATTGGAAGGCAGCCCACTGGAATTTTCTTCTTCTTCGGGGTATAGTCTTTATGTGTCTGGTAAAAGAATCCCATTGACAGAAAGTCAATACCAACGCATGAAGCACAGTTCTTATGTGCCGCAAAATATGGTGTTGGTGGTAGGTGACAATTACGCTGAGTCGGTTGACTCCAGAA
This sequence comes from Treponema sp., assembly GCA_045535895.1. Classification (GTDB taxonomy): domain Bacteria; phylum Spirochaetota; class Spirochaetia; order Treponematales; family Treponemataceae; genus Treponema_F. Next base: position 5,760 of record JAZSMM010000117.1, on the reverse strand, counting down.
ACTATGGATTTGTTCCTGAAAAAAATATTCTTGGCAAGGTGCTTTTTAGATGAGCAATCAAATTCCCAAGGTTAGATTCGGAGTTTTTATAACTTTGGTTTTAATCCTAATAATATATATTGTCTGCACATACGGTTATTTGGCTTTTCAGCCGGTCAACGAAAGTTCCGTACAGACAAAAGATTTCACACGTGGAGCGATTGTAGACAGAAACGGCAGGCCGTTGGCTGTTTCCACCAATTTTTATCATCTTTCGGTAACACCTTCTGCCGTGAAAGACATTGGACAGGCTGCTGAGTTGTTGGCACCGGTTCTTGACATGGACAGCGAAGATATTGCTTCTGCAATTCAGTCTGCCGAGAGGGTTTTTTACTTGAAAAAACGACTTGATGAAAACGAATATGACGCTGCAAGGAATGTTATTTTTTCCAACAATTTGTATGGGTTTAGGTTTGATCGCATTCCCGGTCGTGTGTACCCAGAAAATGCCTTAGCCGCACAGTTGATTGGTTTTATGGGTGATGACGGCGAAGGTCTTGCCGGGGTTGAATATTCAATGCAAACAGCTCTCGCTCCACAACTTTCCACTAACAACGGTTCATCTCGTCCCGGACTGAACGTGCATCTTACAATCGATGCCCACTTGCAATACAAGTTGGAAAAAATTGCCCAGCAAGCTATGGAAGCTACCCAAGCAGAAAGCGTTATGATGATTGCAGCGAATGCTAAAAATGGAGAAATCCTTTCATATATAAGTTTGCCTTCCGTGAACTTGAACGACTACAGGTCTTCTACTGTGTCGCAGCGTCAGGACAGACCTGCGGTAACGGCTTATGAACCGGGTTCTGTGTTCAAGATATTTTCCGTAGCCACTTTTATTGATTCCGGCGTGATAAGCGAGGATGAAATATTTGTGTGCGACGGAAAGTACGAAGTCCATTCTGCAAACGGGGAGCTTATCCGTATAACTTGCCTTGAACATCACGGACCTCTTACGGCACGTCAAGCATTGCAATTTTCCTGTAACGATGCCCTTGCCCAAATGAGTGCGAAAATTGATTCTGAATTTTTTCTTGCTAAACTACGCCAACTCGGATTTGGTTCTCGTACCGGGATTGAGTTGCCTGGCGAAACAACCGGTCTTGTAAAATCCACAAATGACAAGTTGTGGTCCGGAAGGTCAAAACCAACCATTTCCATTGGACAAGAAATAAGTGTTTCTGCCTTGCAAATGGTTCATGCGACCACTGCACTTACCAATAACGGGATTCCTGCCAACCTTTCTGTTGTTTCTAGGGTTACAGACAGGGATGGAAACAATGTATATGTAAATGAACCAGAATATGATGACAGGGTTTTTAATGCTTCCACGGCTTCTTATTTGCTTAGTTGCATGGAATCTACCGCAAAAAGCGGAACAGGGCATCGTGCTGCATTGGGTGACATTTCTATAGGTGTGAAGACAGGAACAGCCCAAATGGCGGATATGGAACATGGTGGCTACAGTGACACGGACTTTCTTTCCAACTGTGTGGCGGTGTTCCCTGTGGAAAATCCCCAGGTCATTTTATATATAGTAATCACAAAAGCGCAAGGAGAGACCTACGCAGGACGTATTGTTGCTCCTGTTGTTGCAGACGCTGCTGATGTCATAATCGACCACATGGGAATGTCTAGGGAGGGAGCGGCAACTTTGGCTCATTCTGGGCGTGTTTCTGTTGCTTCTGGTGTTTTGCCGCAAATAGACGAGTTCCTGCCGGATTTCACTGGAGTTCCCAAAAGGCTTCTTACGGATATTCTTTCAAGGAATGATTTGCGTATTACTGTGATAGGAGACGGTTATGTGGTGGCACAGAAACCTCCGCCTGGAACACCAATCACGGAGAACATGGTAATTGAATTCTATTTGGAATAAGAACATTGATTTTCTAAAGAATCGATTTCCTGACTTGTATCAACTAAAGAAAGATGATTTGTTGTCTGCACTTCCCAAAGGGAAAGCGTCTTTGCCGGTTGACTTTCCTTGCGGATGGAATGTTCGCTTTGCAAAAAACGGTGACTTAACCGCTATGGAAAATGGTGCAGCATTGCATTCATCTTACAATCCCACACAGGAAGCGGACAAACTTGCTGAATCCATTGTCTTGCTTCAAGATGAGTCTAAAAAAGACATCACTGTCTTTTTCGGGTTCGGCTTGGGGTACGCTCCTGTTGCCTTGGCGAAAAAAAATCCAAATGCTTTTATCGTGCTTGTTGAACCTGATCTGGCTTGTTTTGCTACGGCATTGTATTGCTTGGATTTTTCCGATTTGTTCGGCTTGTCAAATCTAGTTTTTCTGGTAGGTGCAGGCCATGATTCCGTTGTAGCTGTTTTGGAGCATTACGGGCTTTCCCGTTGCCACTTTGTGCGCAACAAATCTTTGGCAGGCCATGCCAAGTCTTATTTTGACGGCTTGGACACCCTTGTGGAAAGGAATTTGTCAAAGCACCAAATAAATCAAAGGACTTTGGAAAAATTCGCTGGTTTATGGAGAAACAACAGTTGTCGCAACCTGAATAAACTTGTTCAGTTGGATGGAATTGCAAGGTACAATGGTCTTGCAAACAATCTTCCGGCTTGTGTTCTTGCCGCAGGTCCTACGCTGGATGATATGCTTCCATATTTGATGGAAATAAAAAAAAGGTGTCTTGTTGTTTGTGTTGACACGGCTTTGCGTGCCTGTCTGCGAGTCGGAGTGGAACCAGACTTCATTGTGTTGGTTGACCCCCAATACTGGAATTCAAGGCATATTGCTGATTTATCTTCGCCCAGTTCCGTTCTTGTCAGTGAAATTGCAGCTTATCCTTCCGTCATGCGTTTTCGTTGCAAAGAAAAAATATTATGTTCTTCTTTGTACCCGTTGGGTAAATTTTTTGAAAGATTTTGCGGTGAAAAAGGTTCTATCGGGGCAGGCGGTTCTGTAGCTACGACAGCGTGGGATTTTGCCAGGTATTGCGGTTGTCCAGAAATTTTTATCGCAGGGTTGGATTTAGGCTTTCCAGAAAAAAAGACCCATGCTAAAGGAAGTTTGTTTGAAGAACGCAACCACGCTGCTTCTTGTAGAATTGCCACGGCGGAAACTTCGTTGGTTTCTGCGTTGTTTTCTGCGCAAACGGTTGTTGCAGAAGACTACAATGGCAAGCCGCTTGCAAGCGACAACAGAATGTCGTTGTATGCATGGTGGTTTGAAAGCAAGGTTGCCTCTTGTCCGTTGCAACCAACGTATTCGCTAACGCACTCCAGTTTGAAGATACCGGGAATCAAGCCTTTTGACATAGAAAATCTTTTGAACCGACCTGTTGCCGATGTAGAACGCAAGGATTTTTTTTACAAGGCGGATTCGTTGAAAAAGGAATTTGACAAATCTTTGCAAAGCAGAAAAGAAAATTTCCAAGTGGCGTATGAGTCATTATTGGATAATTTGAATTCCATGAAGCAAAATGCTTTGCAGGGAATTGAATTTTGCGATGATATTTTGAGTTTTGCAGGAACATCCAAATTTTTTGATGCCTATCAAGAGACAGCATCAAGATTGAAGAAAATAGACTTTAGGATTATGTCTAGCAAAACAGCAGAAACAGCATCTCTTGTATTTCCTACGGAACAACAACTGGAACAAATTTTTTCAAAAGAACTGCTTCCACAAAAGCCCCATGAACTTTCTTTTGCAAAATCACGTATAATTTACAGGGAATTGGTTTGTGCAATAGACGGGTACATTTCCCTTTTGACTTAATTTTTTATTTTGCGGTTAAGTTCTTTCATAATCAATTTATAGGCTACGGAACCTTTTCCGGGAATTGGAGGAAGGTTGTCATAGTTGAACCATTTTAATTCATTTATTTCGGATGCCTGCGGGGTGAGTTCCCCGTCTTTCCATTCCGCGGTGAACGCCAACATAAGTTGATCTGGGAACGGCCAACTTTGGCTTTCTTGATAGCATATATTGGTGACGGTTATACCCGATTCTTCTTTTACTTCCCGTTCAACGCATTGTTCAACAGATTCCCCGGCTTCTACATATCCTGCAAGGCAAGTGAAAACGTCTGTGTTGCGGTGTCTGTGTCTTGCCAAAAGGATTTGTTCTCCTTTTTTTACAAGTACAATCATTGCGGGCGAAAGAGAAGGGTAGAACACGGTGCCGCAGCTAAGGCATATTCTTGCTGTTTCGTCCGTGGAGTTGTGAAGCTGGCTGCCGCATTTGCTGCAGAATCTTGTCTTTGCCCTCCAGTTAAGCAGTGCCGCTGCACGGCAAATCAACGTCGCTTGGTCGTGCTGCAGCCCGATAAGGGTACGGATAGGAACCCAGTCACAACCTGTTGGTTCAGGGGCGTTGTGTTCCAACTGCACGGCGGTATATTGATGTTCTTGTTCGCAAAACCAATCCGTTGCAAGTTGGTATTCCATGCATTTGTTGTATATGGACATATTTGGCAGGTCAAAAGAAGTATTCTTGTTGACCAGAATTTCATTCCTGCGGAAAATAAAGACATTATGAAAATCCATGTCGCTTTGGATGTTTGTCATTGGCATGAAAATATGATACCATGGGATTTACTTCAAAGCAAATTTTTTTAACCACAAAAAACACGCCCCGCATTGAGTGCGGTGCAAGACGCAAAGTGCAGGACACACAGGCGGGACGTTTTAATGCAAAGAAAAAGACCGTTACTGTTTTACAAAAATCATCTTGTACGAGTAAGATTCATCTTCATCTGTTAGTATTAAAACCGTCTTATCTGTGTTTGTTTTGATTGTGTCATATTCTGATCCAAAACAGACTCTCATCAAATCGGAGTATGTCAGACTTTCTTTGACATCTTCATCAGGCGTGTTTTCTTTTTCAATCAATTCAGCGGTTGCCGTGAGTGTGATTGTCATGGTATTGTCGTCGAAGGTGACGATAAAGCCTTCTGTTTCAGCCTTACCTTCTTGCGACAAATAGTAATCTTTACCCCCATTATATATGTCTTCACTCTCACATTTATATTTTCTAATTATTGAGGTCAATATCTCGGTAACAGGGGAATTGTCTTCTGTCCCTGTGACGGTGAAAACAGTACAGTCTTGTATTATTTCGGCTACTTCAGGATCTTCCCATGCTGTTCCTTTCTCCACTAAAACCCAATCACCTTCAGAAAAGGTAAAGTCAGCTTTACTTGTAACAGGAATTGTTGCCGATTCTTCGGCAGCCGAAAAAAAGTCTGTGAATTTTGCAGTAATTGTTACATCGGAATTTACTGTGTAAGGGAAAGAAATTTTTTCATCTCCAATAAACCATCCGTCAAAAACATAATATTCACGGGATAAATCTGCATGGTTCAACACAGTACCTTCGTTCACTTCCTCTGATGTTGGCAAGTTCACAGCCAACCCCTCCGGACTAACTGTGTAGGTCACCGTATACTTTGTAGTTTCGTTTCCGTTACCATCGTCATCGTCTGTGTCAGGGTTACCTCCGTCCGTTCCTGTCGGGTCGGAAACAGACGGAGCGTCCGGGTTGGGATTGTCGCCGTTACCGTTGTCGCAGGCAACAAAAGCGAATAACATCATCAAAATCATTAGAAAAGGTAGAATTTTTTTCATAATTATCCCCTTTGTGAAGAAATGTGAAAACATACGTTTTCGGGGGTAGTATATATATATATATTGTCAACATTTAGAACGGGGAAAAACGGAAAATTTTTGTAGTTTTTGCCTTGCAAAAACGTCGCACACGT
>JAZSMM010000243.1:0-2968 GCA_045535895.1 Treponema sp. | reverse complement strand
CATGGCTACGATCCGACTTATCTCCGGGTTGTTCGCTTTCACGGCGTTGTATATAGGTGTCTCGCCATTGGCGTTTTTTGCGTTGGGGTCGGAGCCTTTTTCCACCAAAAAAGGAATTGCGTTTGCATATCCCCATTCGGAGGCATAATGCAACGGTGTGTTTCCGCTGCCGTCTGTGGCCTTGATTATCTGGGATGTGAGCAGCCAGTCTTTTGCCGCTGTGTTACCTTCAAGTGCCGTGCGTAAAGGCGAGTAGTCGTCGTTGTTTGTGGAAAACACGTCGGCGCCACGACTAAGAAGGAATTCCCCGGCACGCTTTATATCTCTTTGGACTGCCAAAGAAAGTGGAGTGTCGCCGTTTCTGTTGCGTGCGTTGATTTCGGAATTAAGGCCGACCATGTATTCCATTGTCACGATTAGGTCGTCCGGAGCCGGTTTTTCTTCTGTGGATTCCACAGCTGCGGAAGGAAGGGCGCAGATTACGGCGAGATGCAATGGTGTGTTCCCGTAAGAATCCCTGGTGAAAATGTTCTTGTCGTTCAAAAGTTTGGATGTCATCTCGGAGCCTTGCTTTAAAGCTCTTGTCAAAGGCGTGTTGCCAAGTTTGTCTTCTGCGTGGATATCTGCGCAATTTTTGGCGTAGAACTGAATCATTGTGGTTCGCTTGTGATCCACTGCAAGTGCAAGCGGGGTAGCGCCTTCTTTGTTGCGTTCGTTTATGTCTGCTCCGTTTTCTATGAATTGTTGCAGAATGTTTATGTCTGCTCCGTTCAAAGTGGCAATATGCAGCACTGTGTCACCGTACATATCCTTTGCGTTCATGTTTGCCCCGTTTGAAATAAGAAGGCTGTAGGTTTCACTTTGGCGCGACTGGGGTACAATCAAAAGTATAGGAGTTTTACCCAAGTTGTCTTGTGCGTTGACATTGGCACCGGCTTTTATAAGGATGCGAGCGTTTTCTATGTTGCCGTAACGTATGGATTCATGCAGCGGAGTTGCACCGGAGATGTCTTGCGCACTTATCGAAGCCCCGCGGTTTAAAAGATATTCGGTTATTCCGATATGGTTTTGTATGCTGGAAAGATGCAGCGGTGTTTGCCCGTCGTCAAAACGTATTGTCGGGTTGCGTGTCAATATGGCATCTTCAAAGTAGGCGTATTTTCCTCTTGTTGGCTTTGCCCCTGCAAGAAGCAGTGTTGCGGCAATGTTTATGCTGTCAAGGCTTTTGTCGTTTATTAATGCCAAGGCAAGTGGTGTAAGACCGTTTTCATCTGCCGTGTCTACAGGGATTTGTTTTTGGATTGCATATTCAACGGCTTCTATGTTTTCGTGTTTTGCAAAGTAATGGATTATGGACTGGTTTTTCGTGTCTCTAAGTTCGCCTGTGCGTGTTGTTATCATGGCGGGAAAGAAGGAACTTCCCTTTTCTATCCCTAGTTCCAAGGCAGTCTTTCCGCTGGCATCTCTTGCAAAGATGTCGCTGTCAACAGCGGCTAGGACCTGGGCGGCGTCCACGCTGTTGTTTTTTATTGCCACGTGAAGGGCTGTGTCGCTTTCGTTGTTTTTTAACTCTGTGGAGGCTCCCATGGAGATGAAAAATGTCACAAGATCGGCGTTGTTGGCCTTGGCAGCTGCATGGAGCACGGTGTTTCCCTGTTCGTCGGCAGAATCTATGTCCTGCTGTCCCTGGAAGGCTTTTTTTGCCTGGTCTATGTTACCTGCAAGAATCATTTCTTGGACGGTCTGTGCGGCAGGCTGCTTGGACTGTCCTTTTGTGGAACTACATCCGAAAAATCCAGTCGCAAAAACCACAACCATACAAAAAACTATTAAAAACAAATTTTTACGCATAAAAACTCCTACTTTATTGTTATCGAACAAAAAAGCAGGAGTGTTGAGCCTTTTCTATATATAAAGCCTTTAGTTGTGGTCAATTGTCGGTGCAGTTGTCGCAAATTCCCCACATGAAAGTTTGAATTTTTTCCATGAAAAACCCTTGGGGGAGTTGTTCGTTGAAATAGGAATGTATTGATTTTATGTTCGCTAAAGGAACGTCGTAAACTTCTCCACAGCGTTTGCATTTGAAATGCAGGTGATCGCTTGTGTCTGCATCGTAACGTAGTTCTTCGTTTTCTATTGTCAATGTTTGGACAAGTTTTTTTTCAGCAAGCAGTTTTAATGTGTTGTATACCGTTGTGCGTGACAATGTTGGAATTGCAGGATGCAAAGCCGTGTACACCGTGTCCACGGTAGGATGAATCGGATTCCTGCAAAGAAATTCGTATACTTTCATGCGCTGCAAAGAAGGTCTTATGCCTGTTGCGCTTATTTTTGTTGCAATTTCTGTATCTGTAATTGGTAATGCCATCAACTTTCCTTGATAAAAAGCCTGTCGTTGTCACGGGATAAACCATGGCAACGACAAAATCAAATTTTAGCCAAAATATCTTTTGAGCAATCCTTGGAATCCAGCTCCGTGGCGGGCCTCGTCCTTGCACATCTCATGCACTGTGTCATGGATTGCATCGTAATTAAGTTCTTTTGCTCGTTTTGCAAGCATCAACTTGCCTTCGCATGCACCAGCTTCTGCGGCTGCCCGCATTTCTACGTTTGTCTTTGTGCAAGGTGCGACGACTTCACCTAAAAGTTCTGCAAAACGCGCTGCATGGTCTGCTTCTTCAAATGCGTACCGTTTAAAGGCTTCTGCAATTTCTGGATAGCCTTCTCTGTCTGCTTGCCGGCTCATGGCAAGGTACATTCCGACTTCCGTGCATTCCCCCATGAAGTTGTCGCGAAGACCCTGGACAACCTCTGCGTCCAATCCTTTTGCAATGCCAATTTTATGCTCGTCGGCAAAGCCTTTGGTTTCAACCTTTTCCTTGAATTTGTCCTTGGAAGCCTTGCATTGAGGACAAACCTCCGGTGCGTTGTCTCCTGTGTGAACATAACCGCATACGCTGCAAACCCA
>JAZSMM010000160.1:0-2466 GCA_045535895.1 Treponema sp. | reverse complement strand
GAGTGTCCACAGTTTTGTCCATAAAATACCTGTCATGTGAAACGACAACAAGACAGCCTTCGTATCCTGCCAAGAAGGATTCCAAGATGCTGAGAGTGAATATGTCAAAGTCGTTGGTAGGTTCGTCTAGCACAAGGAAGTTTGGGTTTCCCATCAAAAGCCGAACCAAATATAGACGCTTGTATTCACCGCCGGAAAGAGCTGTCACCGGGGAATACTGAATTCTGCCTTCAAAACCAAATTGTTCTAAAAGACGTGCGGCTGAAAGGGTCTTTCCGTTGCTTAGTTTGACAACTTCTGCTGTTTGTTGTATGTATTCCAAAACCGTAGGAACAGCCGTTCCTTCTTTGAAAAGTTCCATCTGCGGATTTTGTTGGTAGTAGCCGAAAACCGTGTTCGCACCTGTTTTTAGTTTGCCGCTGTCCGCTTGGATTTTTCCTGTAAGGATATTCAAAAGAGTTGTTTTCCCTGCACCGTTGCACCCGTAGACGCCTATGCGTTCTCCTTTCTTGAATATGTATGAAAAGTCTTTTAGAACTGTATTTTTTGTACCGTTGGAATCTTCCCAAGTTTTGTTGATTTTTTCTAGTTCAAGAATTGTTCCGCCAAGTCTGCGACCAGTTACTTCAAATGTAAATCCTTTGTCAGATTCAAACTTTTCCCGATTAATCATTCTGTGGATTGCGTCCACTCTTGCCCTTGCCTTTGTTCCTCTAGCTTGAGGACCTCGCAAAAGCCATTCTCGTTCTGTGCGCAAGACGGACTCAATGCGACGCTCTGTGTTTGCTTCTATTTCTGCTTCTGTCTGTTTTTTTTCCAGGTATGCAGAATAATTTCCGCTGTATAATTTTACACGGCTTCTTGCCATTTCATAGATGGAAGAACATACATTGTCCAAAAAATATCTGTCGTGGGTGACCATAAGAACAGTTTTGCCCGTTGTGCGAAGATGTTCTTCTAGCCATGCGATAGAATCCACGTCCAATTGGTTTGTCGGTTCGTCCAAAAGAAGAAGCGATGTGTCGTCTATCAAAACTTGTGCAAGGGCAACTTTTTTTATCATGCCACCAGAAAGAACTCCCATGGTTTTGTCCAACTCTGTTATTCCCAAAGTTGTAAGAATCTGTCGAATTTGGGATTCGTAATCCCATAAGTTTTTGCTAGTCATTTTCTCGGAAAGGTTTTCTAGCTGATCTTGCAAAAGTTTAATTTTTTTGGAATCGGTTTCTTCTGCAAGTTTGTCACAAACATGCTCATATTGACGGATTGTGTCCAATTTGGGGCTTTTTGACTTGAAAATGTGTGTACGGATTGTGTCGGATTCGTTGTACACGGGGTTTTGTGAAAGAAAAGAAATGCCGCATTCCCTAGACGTTACAACAGAACCCTTGTCCGGGGCAAGTGTTCCTGCAATGCAGTTTAAAAGCGTACTTTTTCCACATCCGTTTTTTCCGATAAGAGCGGCTTTTTCGCCGTTGTTCAACCCAAAAGTAACATTTGCAAAAAGGATAGAATCCCGTCCGATTTTTTCTAAGTCTTTTACTGACAATATATTCATGGATAAAAATTATAGCAGATTGTAGTGAAAAGTAAAACGTGGCGACATGCGGGGAAAAGTCACGGATTTTAGTTCTTGCAAAATTCCCTTCATAGATGTATTCTATTAGTAAATATTTATCCATTTAAATATGGGTGGGTTGTGTCTGCCCATATAAATTTTACAGGAGAACATAGATGTCCAGAGAAAAACACTCAATGGATGGTAATCAGGCAGCCGCACATGTAGCTTATGCGTTTACAGAGGTTGCAGGAATTTACCCCATCACTCCGTCGTCCCCAATGGCGGATTTTGTTGACCAATGGTCAGCAAACGGTCAAAAGAACATCTTCGGTACAAAAACAAAGGTTATCGAGATGCAGTCAGAAGCAGGTGCCGCAGGTACAGTGCACGGTTCACTTGCAGCAGGTGCTTTAACAACCACCTTTACAGCATCTCAGGGTCTTCTTTTGATGATTCCGAATATGTATAAAATTGCTGGCGAGCAGCTTCCTGGTGTTTTCCATGTTTCTGCAAGAACAGTAGCTGCTCAATCGTTGAACATTTTTGGTGACCATTCAGACGTATACGCCTGCCGCCAGACAGGTTTTGCAATGCTTGCTGAATCAAACCCACAGGAAGTGATGAACCTTGCTCCAGTTGCTCATTTGGCTGCAATCGAAGGCAAAGTTCCTTTCCTAAACTTCTTTGACGGATTCCGTACTTCCCACGAAATTCAAAAGATTGAAACTTGGGATTACGAAGACTTAAAAGAAATGTGTAACATGGATGCTGTAAAAGCTTTCCGTGAGCATGCTTTGAATCCAGAAAAACCTGCAATGCGTGGTTCTCATGAAAATGGTGACGTGTTCTTCCAACACCGTGAAGCATGTAACTCTGTATATGATGCACTTCCAGAAGTTGTTCGC
>JAZSMM010000023.1:0-2023 GCA_045535895.1 Treponema sp. | reverse complement strand
TGGGGATGGGGTAGGCAAAACCTCTTCCAGCTGCATCTCCTTCTATCATTAACTCAATGAAAACCTTGTTTATGATGGACATTTCTTTTTGACAATCGCCATAGGTAAAGTCCATCTCTTTGCCGCCTACGATAGCAGGTTTGTCTTTTAGGTCGTCCGGGCAAACCCAATCCAAGGTTATGTTTGTGAAAGGTGCTTGTGAACCCCATCGGCTGGGAGTGTTCACGCCGAATATAAAACTTTGGATGCATTGGCGAACTTCTTTTTCTGTCAGGTTGTCTTTTCTTACAAAAGGGGCAAGGTATGTGTCGAATGAACTAAAAGCCTGAGCACCGGCCCATTCGTTCTGCATTATGCCAAGGAAATTCACTATCTGGTTTACAAGTGTGGAAAGATGAGTCGCAGGGGTTGAGGTTATTTTATCAGGAACACCGCCAAGTCCTTCCGCAACAAGTTGGCGTATGGACCATCCGGCGCAGTAACCTGAAAACATGGAAAGATCGTGGATATGAAAAGCTGCGGATTTATGGGCTTCTGCAATCTCTGGCGAATAAATATTTTTGAGCCAATAGTTTGCCGTGATTGTTCCTGAGTTGTGGAGGATTAAACCGCCCAACGAGAAATTCACGTTTGCGTTTTCGTTTACACGCCAGTCGGATTGGCTTAGGTAGCCGTCCATGGTTGCATTTATATCCAACATCAAATTCTTTGTGTCACGGATTGCTTCGTGGCGGGCACGGTAAAGGATGTATGCCTTGGCGATTGCAACTGCATTGTTTTCTACAAGAACGGTTTCAACAATGTCTTGAATTTCTTCTATCGCCGGAATTGAATGTTCATGCCGACCTGCCATAAGAAGCCTCAACTTTTCTTCCGTTGCATTCGTAAGATGTTCCGCCTTGTCAGGATTAGGGCGTTTTTCCACGGCTTCAATCGCCTTGCTTATTGCAGCGTAAATTTTAGTTCGGTCGTATGGTTTTATTTCTCCTGAACGCTTTACTACGTTGCGAAGAAAAGGTTCTTGTTCACCTTTCTTGTTGCTTTCCAAAAAACTGCTCCATTCAGGAAATACAGCCTGATCACTCATTTGTTTCCTCCCAAAGTACTGTTTTCCAATTTGTTCACTTCGTTTACAAATTCATCCAGATTCTCAAAGTTCCTGTATACAGAGGCGAACCGAATATAGGCAACTTTGTCTATGTCATGCAATTTTTTTAATACAAGTTCTCCCAAGTCGGATGTAGAAATCTCTCGACTTGTACGCCCAAGGATAAGAGCCTCGTCCTCTATTTCCGATACGATGTTTTCCATCATTGTTGTGGCAACAGGACGCTTTTCCAAAGCACGGCTGATTCCTTTTTCCAATTTCGTTTTGTCAAACGGTTGCCGCCTTTCGTCACGTTTTACGACCATCAAAGGTTTTTCATCTATGCGCTCGTAACTCGTAAATCTGTACCCACAACTGATACATTCCCGTCTGCGACGAATACTTTCTCCTGTTCCAAGCGTACGAGATTCAATAACTTTGTCGTCAAGGCTGCCGCAGTATGGACATCTCATAACTTGTCTTCCTGTTGACTGTATCTAGTGGGCTTGATTGCATAAATAAAACCATACTACACTAAATGTATATTTTCAAGTAGATTTTAAAAAATATATTTATATTTATTTTTACACAAATGCTAAAGTTGGGCTTGACAGTTTTTTGTCCATATGCTATAGGCCTCTATTTTTTGTTAATCAATTTGAATTTTGTTGCTAATATTTTTATGAAAAAAAACAAAAGAAACAGGAGTGCGCACACCAACACGATTGTTGCTCCAGAAGCCGAACCGACATAAAAGGACAAGGCAAGCCCTGCTATTGAAGAAACCAAGGAAATCAGGACGGACAATAAAAGGTATGTTTTGCTGGAGCGACTTGCAAGCCGGGCGGTGGCCGCAGGAAGGACGAGGAGTGCATTCATCATCAGGAGTCCCGTCCATTCTATTGATATTGTCACAACAAAAGCTGTCAGCAAAGA
>JAZSMM010000041.1:0-3720 GCA_045535895.1 Treponema sp. | reverse complement strand
TGCCAGGCAGAAGATGAGGGAAAAACATTCGGTCATTTTTTGCGAGGGCTATATGGACGGAATCGCACATCAACAATGCGGAATGACCAACGCTGTCGCGCCGCTTGGAACCGCTCTCACGCCGGAGCAAGTCAAACTGGTTCAACCTTTTGTCGAAACCGTATATCTTTCTTTTGACTCCGACGAGGCAGGACGTGCCGCTACATGGAAGGCAATCATATTATGCCGCCAGGCAAATCTTTCCGTAAGGATAATCAAATTGGGTGGTGGAAAAGATCCTGCGGAAATTATGCTGAATCAAGGCGCGGAAACCTTGACGACCTATGTTGAAAATGCTATATTAGATAGCGATTATTTGCTGTCCATGCTAGCGAAAGAACATCAAATTGATACCCCTGAAGGTAAAACAAAAGCAGCTCTCGCTTTTTTCTCATATATTGATGCGCTAAAATCGGATATGCAAAAAGAATCGTGTCTAGAACAGTTGTGTCAGACATTCAACCTGAGTATAGAGGCGGTTAAACAAGATTTTTTAAACAGGGCGGAAGCTCAAAAGCGCAGCGAACGATACGGTAAAAAAGAAAACGAGGTTGACTACAAGATAAAACCTACTGCGGAACTACGTGCAGTTCTTGCCGTGATTGCGAACCTTGACGCTTATGAGATGATGCGCTTGTCTTTGACGGCTGATGATTTTTTTGACTCATCGGCACGAGATCTATTCATTGTTTTGGAAGAATGTTATCGAGAAGATGCTATGTCTTACAGCAATGTCCTTGCAAAATGTAATAGCGAAATTATAAAGAACATGGTGGCGGAGTCTGTTACATCCGGTGAATATGAAGGAAATCCCAAACAACTCATCGGGGATAGTATAAAACTGATAAAGAAGAACAGCCTGGAAAGAAAAAGAACCAGACTTATGAACAAAATACGCCAGTTCTCCACCATGTCAATAGAGGACCAAAAAAAACTCGATGAACTTGTGTCGGAAAAAATGAATATTGATTTTGAACTAAACCAATTAAATCGAAAGGACAACACTGATGGACGAATTTAATTCGGCTATTGAAAAACTTATTGAATACGGAAAAACAAAAAAATCCATCACATGGGATGAAATCAACGGTCTTCTGCCGCCGGAAATTCTGAATTCCGATAAAATGGAAAACGTCTTGGCTTTGCTTGTGAAGAATGACATTCAAGTGGAAGAAGACGATTCCATGGAAGAAGACGACACGGTTCCAGTGTTGGAAGACGATGAAGATGATTTGAATCAAGAAGAGGATTCAAAAGTAGAAGAAGACGAAGCCGATTCAAGTCGCAAAAGGCTTGTGTACAACGAAAAGGACTCCAACGGGAATGATCCTGTTCGCATGTATCTAAGGGAAATCGGGAAAGAACATCTTTTGACGGCGGAGCAAGAAGTTTCTTTGTCGAAAAAAATGGAAGACGGTGAAAATATCATCAAAGATGTAATAAAAAAATCTGGAATCCTTATACCTGAATTCTATAGCATCGGTGTCAAGGCTTTTTCTCGCATAGATGTCCAGCCAGGAAGAAACAGAAAGGAAATAAACGAAGAAATGACGGAAAAACGCCGTTTAAAGACTTGTTACAGCGACTATATAAAGCCTGTTTTTCCTGAGATGAAGTCGTACATGCAGTTGAAAAAGCAATTGTATGAGAACGAACAGACAAGCCAGATTTTCAACGACAGCCAACTTGTAGAGCTCCGGGGAAAAATCTTGGTGTCACTTAAAAATGTTGACATCCAGTCAGAAGAAATAGAACGTTTTTCACAGCGTTTTATGGAAGCAACAAGAAGAATAGGCGATTATCGGAATCGACAAGAAAAAAAGGCAAAAGAGTTGCGGATTGCGGACAACGCTGGTTTGAGAAGCCTAGGAAAAAGAATTGCCATAAAATCGGAAAGGGCCAAACTAGAACAAGACTTGGGCATGTCCGCGGACGAAATTCGTGAAGTTTACACCCAGATTCAAAAAATAGACAGGAAGTTGCGCCGTCTTGAATATGAATTTGAAAACGACGTTTCCGAGATTCTTGAAATGGCAAAGGAAATTGAACGGGGACACAAGATGATGAAAGAGGCAAAAAATCGTTTGATAAATGCGAATTTGCGTCTGGTCGTGTCCATTGCGAAGAAATATACAAACCGCGGGCTGCAATTCTTTGATTTAGTTCAAGAAGGTAACATAGGGTTAATCAAGGCTGTGGAAAAATTTGAATACCGCAAGGGCTACAAGTTCTCTACGTACGCCACCTGGTGGATTCGGCAGGCAATTACACGCAGCATATCCGACCAGGCAAGAACAATTCGTGTTCCCGTACATATGATTGAGCAGATAAACAAGGTTGTACGTGAATCAAGGCAACTTATGCAAAAATATGGAAGGGAACCAACCGACGACGAGATTGCGACACAATTGGGGTGGCCTGTTTCCAGAGTAAAACAAGTCAAAAATGTGGCAAGGGAGCCAATTTCTCTTGAGACCCCCATTGGAGAAGAGGAGGATTCTTCTTTGGGTGACTTCATAGAAGACAAGGACGTTGAAAATCCAGCAGTAAAAACTGCATACACAATGTTGCAAGATCATTTGCACGAAATACTTTCAACGCTACCTTCCCGTGAACAGGAAGTGTTGAAGATGCGTTTTGGATTGGACGACGGGTTTTCGCTTACACTGGAAGAAGTCGGTTTGTATTTTGATGTCACCCGTGAACGCATACGTCAAATAGAAGCAAAAGCATTGAGAAGGCTTAGACACCCAAGACGTTCCGGCGGACTACGAGATTACATGGATTAAATTGTATACTATAGACATTCAACCAATTATGGTATAAATTGGTAACAAAGATTCTAAGAGGTTTTTTAATGGAAATGGATGACGTGCTTGAAAAATTGAAAATATTACAGGACATTCTTGTAGAAAAATATGCGATTGAGCAAGAAATTGAAGATGCACCAAAGACGCTTAATTCACAAGAAGAGTTGTTGTCTCGTTTGAAAAAAGAATACATAGAAAAAAACACTGCCTACGAGGAAATGAAAGAAGAAATACTTCGTTTGCGAAGAGAACTCGATGAAGCCATTTTCGCCCGTGAAAGGGGTGAGAAAGGTATGGATTCCATAACCACCCACCGTGAGTACGAAGCTTTGGACAAGGAAATAAAAGACGCCACGGAAAAAGAGGCGAAAGTTCGCAACGATTTGCAAAAAGAAGAAAAAAAACTTGCGGAGCATGAAGATGAAATGCAACGCAAAAAAGAATCCATAGATACACAACAAGTTGAACTTGACAATGGAAAAGAAGCCATTGCAAGTACTATAGATTCTCTAAGACAGAAACTTTCTGATTTGAAAGAGAAAGAAGACGAAATTATTCCTGATTTAAATCCTGAAATCGTATTTAAGTTTGAACGGATAATCAGAAGCAAGCAAAACCGTGGAATCGTTGCGGTGAGGGGGAATGTGTGTGACGGTTGTCACATGATTCTTCCAGCTCAATTTGCAAATGAAGTGCGCAATCGTGAAGACATTGTGTTTTGCCCGTATTGCAGCAGAATCTTGTTCTACCAGGAACAGGATGACGGGGAGAATGAATATTTCAACATAGAGGACACAGGAAGTCTTGTAGACAGTGAAGATGATTCTGAATACGAATATGAAGAGGATGATGAACTTGAAGACAGGGACGA
>JAZSMM010000143.1:0-6912 GCA_045535895.1 Treponema sp. | reverse complement strand
ATCATTGGAGTAGTAACTTCAGACATGAATATTCACGCTACAATCCCAATGTGCTTATGACTTCATCCGTAACGTCAACAGAAGGACTGTACCATAAAATCGAGTTGGAATCCTGAAGACTAAGAATCATACTGTATCCTCCGGCTTCTGCAACACGTTCCAGCGTGGAATACAATTTATTATAAAATTCATCGGATGATTGCAAAGAGCGGCGCAATGTTTCCAATTCAATATTCTTTGCATTCGTATATTCCGTGAGGATTTCTGCCCGTTTGGATATTTCAGATTCCAATTTAAGGGCCGCGGCTTCGTTGTTGTTTTTCAAGTATTCCGCACGCCGTTTTTGAAGATTACGCAACTCATTTGTTTGTTCCGTAATCTCTTTTTGGAATTCAGCTTTTTTCGCTTCATAGTTTCTTACAGGACCAGTGTCACGAAAAAAAGATTCATATACACGCGCAGTGTCCACCACGGCAAATTTTGTCACTTGCTGCTGCGAAAACACGCATGCACATAAAAACAAAGCACACAACAAAGCAATCGGCATTTTTTTCAATCCGTTCATATATCCCCCTAACAAAGTTACTTGAAATTATCTGTCAATCAAGTTAAACGAAAGCACGAAGTCCCATTCAGGACCTTTTCCATTTCTCCATTCCACAGAACCATTTTTTATTTGGAAAGTGTTGGCAAGCAATATGCGCAAAGGGAATTGCTGCAAAGACATCCTCAAACCAGGACCAAAACTAAAATAGAAATCCTCTATGCTTAAACTTGTAAACATATCCGACAAATCATCTTTCAGGGCCACTGCGTCAAAGAAAAAGTCAAAGGAAACTATTCCAGGTGCAAGCGGCATCCTTAATTCAATGGAATTGTTCCACATGGCTTTGGTTCTATGCGTATTGTAAATCGACTCCCAACCACGACCTGTGAACATACCGTCCACATAAAGCATATTAGAGGTGCTCAATTTTGAATTTGGAGTCGGGTTTATAAATGACAAGGTCGTGAACCCTGAAAGGACAAATTTCAAATTCCATGAATCTGTCACAGGCAAGTCCAAGAGAGTGAAGTAAATCTCGCCCTTTGTATCGGAGCGGAAAAAGAATTCATTTTCAAGTGCCGGCACAAGACCTGTCCATGACACTCTCTGTCTTGCAAACCAGCCGGAAGAAGGATCGTAGTTTATATCCCGTGCGTCAACAGAAGCAGACATCCACAAGGAATTCTGGATTCCCCATTGACCATGATAAGAAGCAATTGTAGAGTCAGCGGGAACAAAAACATCTGCGTCATAAAAATTGCGAAGGATTTCACTTACAATACCACCAGAAACAGAGAAGATTGCAAAGTCAGGAATCCAACGGCGACCGATTGAAGCACCCAAATCAAATGCAACCTGATTATAGTTCATATAATATTTGGAGTCATTAACAGAACCGTCCGGCATATAAATCTCACGAAGAGTGGTAAGAGACGAATGTTCAACCCCAGCATTCACGCTAACGCTGACTGGCAAACCAAAAAGCCATGAATCCGAATAGCCAAAACTTATGGACTGGTTGTCCGTGGAAAGTTCACCAGTTGCAGAAACAGCCTTTCCAGTCCCCATGAAATTTGAATTCTGCCATTTCAAAAAGAGCGAAACAGGGAAAGAATCAGGATCCGCCATTCCGGAAAAGGTAACTCCGAACTCAAGGGATGTCGTCGACTGTTCCTCCACATTTAAAATCAAGTCCACAAGGTTTTCCTCGGAACCTGCGACAATTTCTGGTACAATGGCAGAGAAAAATTGCAAATTGAATAGGTTGCGCAACCCTGTGGTCACTTTCGCCTTGGAAAAAATATCTCCTGTTTCTATGGGGATTTCCCGTAATATAACATAATCCTTTGTCTTTGTGTTTCCTCTAAGAATAATATTCTCTATATGGCTTCTGGGACGTTCCATAATTGTGAAATTAACAGATATCTGTTTGGTTTCCGGGTTTTTTGACACGGCGGGGTCAAACCCATTGGAAGTATACCCGTTTTCATAATACAAATCAGTTATGGCAAGCAAACCTTGCTGAAAACGCTCTTGATTAAATGTCTCACCATCTTGCAATTTTAAAAGCGCGCGCAAAGTTTCCGTTGAAAAAATGTTGTTGCCGGCAAAGGTTATTCCAGAAAAAGTATATTGGGGACCTTCCTGTATAACAAATTGAATTTCAAGTTCATCACAGTCATCTTTTTCGTTATATGAAACAGTACGAACAACATCCAAGATAGCCGCATCTACATAACCGCGGTTTTGGTAATACGCAAGAATCGCCAACTTGTCGGCTTCCAACTGGCTTTCCTGAAAGGAACCTTTTGTTATCAAACCGGCTTCTTTCATGCTCAGCAAACCTTTCAGTGTCTTGGAGGCTACAACCTGATTTCCCATGAAAGAAACACTGCGCAATACAGTGGATCGTCCTTCCGACACATGGAAATCAATCTCTATGCCGCCTTTCCCGTCATCCTTGGTGGAAGACGAAACCCTGACATTTGTATATCCTTTTTTTAGATATGCATCCCTTACAGCTCTTTCGTCAAGAAGAACCTTGCTCGAATTGAAAATATCTTTTTCTTTTATTGATATTGCCTGTTTCAATTCGGAATCCCCTATATGCCTGTTGCCAGAAAAATCAATGTCAGACACAAAAGGACGTTCCTTTACCGTAAATTTTATAACAACGGAATCACCTCTTGCATCTCCGGGCAGAGCATCAGATGTAATGTCGTCAAAGAATTCCAAGGCGAAAATACGATTCAACAAATCAAAATACAAATCGTCGCTAAAAGGTTTGCCAATAAAAGAAGATGTAACACCTTCCAATTCAAGGGAATTCACATTTTTTAAACCGTCAAATTCAATTGAACGAATCTTTTTTCCGTAATACCAAGTACTAGAATCCTGCGAGAAGACGGGGAATAACAATGCACTAAAAAACAACACGAACACCAAAAAACGGAACACAGAATTTAACCGCATATTTTCTCCTAATTTTTTGTCAATTAAAACACAAATTTCCATGACAAAGTAATAGATGTTGCCGGCACCCAAAGATGCTGCGTAGTTCCTATTTCTGGAGCCAACGACCATCTTATTGTAGCAAACGGAGAATCCATTTCCAAACCTATTTCCGGTTGGAACATCAACCCTGACACGGACTCTCCGGAGGCAATTTTTGTTTCATCATACGCAAAATGGAACAAAGCGTCAGCATAAATCGAACTGCCAAAATACTTACCAATGTAAACAGTCGTATTGTCCAGAAAGTTACTAATTGTAAGCGGTTTGCTTTCCGCGCTTGCGTCCAGCCATTGGCGTAAACTGTTCTGCAACCCCATAGTACGTAATGAGAATATATCAAAATTAAGCAAGTCACGCAATGCATTTTCAAGTTTGCGCAAAACAAATACTTGAAAACCGTAATCAACTCCTGTCAAAAGAACGTCCCAACCATCCTGAATGTCACCGGCAGCAGCTTGACCTAGCATGGCCATTATTTCCAATTCCGAGCGTGCAGGGGAAGATGTGTAGGAGGGATTGAATTCACTTAGTTTTTGCTTTTCGGCGGCAAGAGTTATACGGACAGGTTCCCCGTCTTCATCCCGCTCACGAATTTCAGCACGAACTGTTATACGAGGGTCAAAAGAAGAGCCTCTTTCATCCAAAACGACTTGGCCTTCCCTAAGATAGAAATTGCGATTCAGGTAGGTTATCTCACCTCCCCTAAGTTTTATATCACTTTTTACTATGAAGTCTTTTGTCGTAGAATCAAACAGGAATTTTAAATTTGTATTAGGTTCAATCAGACCTCTCAGCAAAGGATTGAACGCAATTTCCACGTGTTGACCTGTAGTGACATCAATGTCCAATGTGACAGCAAACCCTTCTTTTTTGAGCAAAGCGGCACTTTCGGCAAGATTGGTCAATATTTCTATGTCCACATTTTCCGTGAAGAATTTTCCAACAATATCACAAGAATTCAATGTGACGGCTATATTTAAATCGCAAGTGGACATCCCATCTATCCACATTGGAGGCGCATTGATTTGGGCTGGAATAAGCACATTTCGGGGTGTCTTTATATCTAGGGTAAGCAGGCCCAACTTCCATCTGTCAAGAGTGAGCGACAAATCCATGACAACACTGCCGTAACCAACTTTGAACGGAACGCCGTCGATTTTCAGTTCGTTCTCGCGCATCGTCACAGGAACAACTGCGCCAACAATATGTTCCGGAACATAGTTAGGGCAGTTCAAATCCAAGTTTTCGATGTTAAACGCACCGTTGAAATCCGGGTCTGCAAGGATTCCGCTTATACTGGCGTTTCCCGTCAGTATGCCTCCGTACAAGGCTACCTGGGGAAAATACAACAAATGGTGAAACCGCGAAAGATCCGAATATATGTCCATGGCCTTGATATCCAAAGTCTGGTTGACTATGGAACCATGGAAGTCCCCATGAATCGGCATTCGCTTTTCCAACTTGAAATTTATATTCCCTTCTTCCGTGACAGTTCCAGAAATTCCAAGGTCATCGTCGCTGGTTACGGCTATATAACCAGGAAGCCTCACAATGTCCAACGACACCGGCTGTTCCTGGTCAAACAATGTTCCGCTAAGCGAAGTATCTATTTCCGCAGACACAAATTCCGGGACACCCTGCGACAAAGCGTTCATCAATCCTGATATGCCGGAATCCTCCGAGTTGGCGGAACTTGTAATTTTTATGTTTATCGGAGCATGTATAGTGTAAAGAGTACTTAACGCACCGTCGTATGTCGCGGCAATCTCACCGGCAAAATCCGGCAAGGAAAACTGCCCCGCAATGCCGGAAACCGCATGCTTTCCAAAACGAATCTCGCTGTCGTTCAAATAAATCACGCCATCGTCCAACAAGGCCGCGCCCCTGAAAGAAAACGGGACTCCGCTGAAAGACACACTGGAAGGTTCTAGCGTAACAGCTACATAAGGATTTTCCGCAGTTCCCATGGCCGTGATGCTGGCCGTACAGACATCGCCATCGCCCTGCATCTGTCGAACTCTGGCCATAGGGAAGGAAACCACGTCAACTTGTGCGGAAAAATAAAAATCCTTCATAAATGCGGATGTAGAAAAAGGCAGAAACTCAGGGTTGGAGATAGTTGCGGAAACAGTGTAAGACTCAGATGACACGGAACTCAAAAGAGACAAGTTCAAAGAGGCGGATTCCAAAATCCCTTCGGAAAAGGACCACATCATTCCTCCAGCACCATTCAAAAGGGAAACCGTGTCGCTGTACACAAAAGTTTCCAGCATAAGCCCAAAGTTATTCACTTTTCCTGAAAGAGTTAAAGTCGGCTCGAACGAAACAGCACCTGCAACTTCTGAAACAGAAAGGTTTTTTATGTCAACAAAAAACGAAGAAAAATCATAAAACGGGATTTGAGCCTCTATGTCCGTTGAACAGGCAAACACCGCCTTACCCAATGCGACAGGAAATTCGTGCAAACCAAGGATTCCGTCCAACAGAGTTCCTTCTTCCGTGGAGGAAAGAGACAGTGTGGCTGACAGACCATAGCTACCCGTTACGGTCAAACCAATCTCCGGCATAAATGAACCAGCGAAGGAATAGGGAATCGAATTTACCGTGGCATCTGCCGTAAAAAACGCACTTCCAAAGTCATAATCCAACCCCACATCAGCTGCAAGATGAACGGAATGACTTCCATACAACAAATCAAACTGGGAAAGATTCACGGTTGATTCATTGCCAGTAAAAGAAAAAACCAAAAGACCTTTATCCTGCTTTGTGTCCGCCATAATCCAATACGGCACGTTATATGTAACGGAAGAAAAGTCCGTGGAAACATACAACTCATTACTCATCATAACAGGACTAAGCGTATCTGAAAGATTTTTAAGCGAATCCTTTTTTTCCGGCATGAAAAAAGCAAGTGTTTCCACAACAGTATCCACAAAAAAATCGTTTATGGAAATCTGGGCTTGAGCGAAAGGAGAGGTTCCTCCGATTAAACTTCCCGCAACAGATATGACCCCAGGTTCTCCGAATCCTACATGTGAATAATCAGAAACCTCAAAATCAAAATCAACGGAGTTTGAAGTCTGATCTGGAATCACAGTGAGCTGCAAAGCAGTGAAACTTCGCTCGTCAAGATAAATCTGAGGAACAAAACAAACAAAACCTGCCTCCAACGGGTCAACGTACATTTCCGCAGAAATGGTCCCACCGCCCGGCACAACCAACTTCTCAAGAAAAGCAGTACCTGCAAGACGCATATTCGGAATATTGAAGCTGCCCTCAACAAAAACATCCGTAATATCAGATACCACGGAAAGATTTTGTATAACGATGTCGGAAGAATCACCTTGCACATTATACGAGACTAGAGTTTCCCCCGGCAAAAGGTTTGGCGACAAGTTGATAAAACCATCCGCCGAGTAGGAAATGTAAGAATCGGTCAAATCCGAGTTGAAGACATATTTTCCCGAAAAAGTCGAACCACGAATTTTATCCAACAGTTCAGGTCCTTGCGACACGGAAACAAGTGCGAATGGGTCCAGCCCGTCCAGTTCCGCCTGAACAGCTAAATGTTTGGAGTTGATGTCAAATTCAGCCATAAGCGAAAACGGCAGCCTGTCTTGCATGGTCGTGGCACAGAATCTACCTTTGTCATATTGGGCAAGGAGACTTATTCTTGACAAACTGTAATTGTCAGTCTTTACGGACGACAAGCGCAACCTTGCGGTGCTTCCATCCAAGTTTTTTGAAAGAGAAGCGTTAGCAAAAAAATTCCCGGAAACACTTTTCAAACCTTCGGAAAAACCTTCCGGGATTTTTTCAAGGACGGAAGGCATCAAGACAACAGACACCCT
>JAZSMM010000269.1:0-3519 GCA_045535895.1 Treponema sp. | reverse complement strand
CTCGACGGCGTGTAGTAATGCACGGAAAGAATTATCCTGTCCTTGTCGTCCTTAGGCAGCTTGTATTCCGGGTGGCATGTCGCCTCTATGTCCGTCCAGTACCCGCAAGCCAAAAGCCACCTGTCCGCATTGTTCGCTCCCGTGCCACGCACCGTGTCCACAAACGCCTGGTTCAGTCCGTTCAATATTGTATAACGGTTGTCCCAGTCTTTGTCAAAACCGACTTCGTTCATAGCCTCGAACAACAGCTCATGGGGATAATCCCTGAAACGCATCGCAATCTGCGACCAAACGGTGCGCAACCTTTGTTCAACGCCGTCATAGTCCTGCCATGCGTCCAGAATCCAACTTGTCTTGCTTGTCCCGCCGTCATGGTGGAGATTTATTATCACATACAAGCCTTCTTCCAAGCACCACCCCACGACTTCTTCCACGCGGTCAAGCCACCATTTTTCTATCGTGTAGTCGGGTGTCAACGCCATATGCTCCGCCCAGGTGACAGGCAGCCTTATCGTCTTGTAGCCGTAATTTTTCAATGCACGAATAAACTGTCTAGTTATTTTCGGGTTGCCCCAGCTGGTTTCGTCTGTTTCAGGTCCGTCCCTGTCCGTGATTGTGTCCAACGTGTTGCCTATGTTTATGCCCGTTCCCATGTCCTTGACCAACAGGATACCCTCGCTCAAAGGTATTTCCGACGGCGGAACAAAGGCAGAAGGCCGTTCTATGGTCACGCAGGATGCGGCGGACAAAACAAGCGCCAACAAAAAAAACGTGGTTTCAACAAGTCTCTTCATCGGTGGGTTCTCCTTGTCTTTTACTGCCAAAAGAATACCAAAGTCGTTTGTTGGAAGGAATGGGACAAATTGTATGTCTTTTCTGTAAAAATTACAGAAAAAATCACTGTTTTTTTCGGTTTCATAAAATCCAGCCTTTCTGGATAATCGTGTCATCAGGTTGCACTTGAAAGCCTGTCCATCCTCCTTCTTTTTCATATGACCGTTCATAGTCTGCTTTCAAACAACCCCGCCTGCGACTTTTGGACGGTCTTTTTTTATGAAAAGCCAAGGCAAAGGTCTAGAACACCAACACTAAAAACTAAAGTTTTTTCATTAAATTTCTCTGGTTTTAAAAAAAACCTCATGTTCATATCCTGTACACAGGAAAAATGAACTTCTTACAAGGAGGATTTATGGGAAACCTTAAAAAACTGGGAACAATCTCTGTTGTTGTTCTTACAGCTGTTGCAATTCTGGTTGGTTGCGCCACCAGCGGGGGTTCTTCCGCAGGAGCCAAAAACCGGGACCTGCCGCAATACACGCAGGCAGGATGGAAAAACGCCAAGATAGTCGGCGGTGGAATGATTCCCGGAATCATATACAACACAAGCGAAAAAGGCGTTATATACGTCAGACCCGACATGGGCGGTGCATACCGCTGGCACAAGGAAAGTGAAAGCTGGACACCGCTGACGGACTTTGCCGGGGTGGAGGACTACGGACGACTGGGAATAGCTTCCATAGCCACGGACCCCGTTGAACCCAACCGAGTAATCATGGCTTCTGGAACATACACGAACGACTGGGAAAACGGCCCAATGCAGATGCTGGTTTCCAAAGACTACGGCGACACGTTCGACAGAATCGACATGTACAAGAGCGACGGCAGCCCGTTGAAGATAGGCGGAAACATGCCCGGACGCGGCTGCGGAGAACGCCTTGCAATAGACCCCAACGACAACAAGACCATTTATTTTGGAACGAACGGCGACGGGCTTTACCGCAGCCGCGACTACGGCTACACATGGGAAGAAGTCACATCGTTCCCCACCAAGGGCAATGTATACGACGAAGGTTTTGCCACATGGTCGCATTTTGACCACTACTTCGGAATCATGTGGATTGTGTTCGACCCTGCCTCCGGCAAAAGCGGGGAAGGCTCCAAAAACATATATTGCGGCGTTGCCGACACAGGAAACACCATATACGAGTCCACGGACGGCGGCGGAATCTGGAAATTCGACTTTGCCACACACACATGGACCGACATATCTTTACCCAAGCACGACCCGGATCCTAGCCGTGTGACGCTTGACCGTGGAGTGGGTTCGGTGGCGGTGGACTGGCAGAACCCCAACACTCTTGTGGCCTGCACACTGAACGAATGGTGGCCCGACGAGTACATATATCGTTCCACCGACGGCGGCGAGTCGTGGGATGCAATCTGGTACATGGACGGCTACCCCACCCTTACCGGCACGGAAATCACAGGGCTTGACAACGGATACCCATATAAAGTTGCAAAAATAACAATAGTTGCCGCAGGAACGCTTGTGGATAGCTCAGAAGCTGTCACTCTTTCCAAAGCAACAAACGAAGGTTGGACGAGACACTCAACGACTTATAATTTTACAGAATGGGATTCTAAAAATGCCAAGGAAATTGTTGTTTCTGTAACAGGAAACGGATCTGCAATAGATTCCGAAGTAGAAGCAACTAATGGATGGGCAGACGGTCTAAAATTCTGCTTTGTCGATAAAAATGGAGTCACTTCAGCTGAATACAAACTGGGATGGTTTGAGGGTGACGGCAAAACATTGACTTGCACATTGAACACTGTTGATGAAGAAAGCGGTTCAATAATCGACAATGGAACCCAATCTGACTGGAGTACAGGATCAGAGATTGTAGTTCAAAAAGATTTTGCCGCCGATGCTGTAACAGGAATCACGTTCACCAATTATTGCTACATGAATGATAGTGGTTGGAACTGTGACGACAATTACTCCTATGAAGTCACTCTCACAAACGTGTCTGTCGTAAAAACCGAGTAAACCTTTTTGATGCTGCAGCCTTAGCGGCTGCCGCACAAGGGCTGTCCGTAGCATATGGGCGGCCCTTTTTTTGTGTTTTACAAACGGATTCGCTCCAGTGCAGCATCTGCTTGACAAAAAACTGTCATTTTATCATAATGACATTATTACTTAATTCGTCATAATGCTAATATAAACCAACAAACAGGAGCGACTCATGGAATACAACTTGGAAAAACAACACGCAAAAGGAAAACTTCATGCCATAGAACGCATCAACTCCCTTGTGGACAAAGATTCTTTTATGGAAATATATTCCAGAGCAAAGCACAACTGCACTAAGTTCGGCATGGACAAAAAAGACATTCCATATGATGGCGTTATAACCGGGTTCGCAACTGTGAACGGCAAGAAAGTGGCCGTCTACGCCCAAGACTTCACCGTGCAGGGCGGTTCCCTTGGGAAAATGCACGGAGATAAAATTGCAGAGCTCATTGACATGGCAATAGAGAACCGTTGCCCCGTCATTGGAATAAATGATTCCGGAGGAGCAAGAATACAAGAAGGGGTGGATTCCCTCGCAGGATACGGCAACCTGTTTTATCAAAATGTGCGGGCATCTGGTTACATTCCACAAATTTCAATCATAGCAGGACCTTGTGCCGGAGGGGCGGTCTATTCACCGGGAATCACGGACTTTATTTTTACCG
>JAZSMM010000162.1:0-2551 GCA_045535895.1 Treponema sp. | reverse complement strand
GGCTACGATCCGACTTAATCCTTCCGATGTCACCAGTTGGCCTGTCATGTCCACCTTAAAAGAACCATCTCTTGTGTATGCAAAACTGCCGTCGTACTGTTGAACACGAAAATATCCCTCGCCTACAACGGCTACATCCGTGTCTACTCCTGTGTTTTGCAATGAACCCTGGGTTATAATCCTTTGAGTTGCACCAACTTTTACACCCGTTCCCATCTGGATTCCTACAGGGGTTACAGTGTCTTCTGTCGCAGGAGTCCCTGCCATCTTTATGTTTTGGTACATCAAGTCTTCAAATTCAACACGCTGCTGCTTGTAGCCTGTTGTGTTCACATTTGAAAGATTGTTTGATATTGCGTCAATATTTGCCTGCTGACCGTTCATTCCGGTTGCCGCCGTCCATAAACTACGTACCATATTTCGTCCTTGTCTTGTCGTTATTATATTATCGGTTTTTCAAAAACACACTTGACAATTAGCGTGCCAAAACAACCTTGCCCCAAAGGGTACTCATCATTGTGTCCTGGGCTTGGATTGTCTTTTGGTTTGCCTCGTAAGCCCGGTTCACTTCTA
The DNA here is from genome assembly GCA_045535895.1 of Treponema sp. Classification (GTDB taxonomy): domain Bacteria; phylum Spirochaetota; class Spirochaetia; order Treponematales; family Treponemataceae; genus Treponema_F. The sequence continues at coordinate 1,978 of JAZSMM010000162.1, read as the reverse complement.
TCATGCTCACCATTTCGTTTACCACGTTTACGTTGGAAGTTTCAACATAACTTTGCATAAGGACAGGGCGTTCATTGCCTTCTGCAACATATGCTTCTCCTGTTATGTCCGTTGATTTGTACAAACTGGAACCCATTTTTTGCAGGTACCGTTCGTTGTCAAAACGAACCACCTTGAAGCGATCAATCAATTGCATTCCGTCAGAGGAATAAATCATTCCGTCAGGATTGACTATGAATTTGTCGTCCGCCACATTGATATAACCGTTTTCACCCAACACAGGGTAGCCTTCCTTTGTTTCAAGGATGCCTTCCTTGCCTACAAGGAAACTGCCGTTGCGAGTGTAGCGTTCGCCGTTTGGAGTGTGGACAACAAAAAAACCTTCTCCGCTCAACGCCATGTCCGTATGGGACGAAGTCTGTTTAAATGAACCTTGCTCAAAGTCCGTGAAAAGTTCGTTTGTCTCTACGCCAAGTCCAATCTTTCCCACAATTGGGGCGACATCCGCCGAACCAAACGGCGTTTCGTAAACACCGTCATCATTCATGCGTCGCAAAAGCAATTCTGGGAACGATTTGCTAACGGCAACGTCCCGTTTGAATCCGGTGGTGTCTGCGTTCGCCAGATTGTTTGAAATTGCATCAAGACGGTTCTGCTGGGCATTCATTCCACTGGAACCGATATACCAACCTCTTATCATAATATAAACCTCACGGTTATATTATCGGTAGTAGCAAATATGGGGTTGAGAGGATTTTACACAGGAAAATTTGTGTCGATTACAATAAAAAAAAACGGCTTGGGTTGAAGTCCAAGCCGTTTTTTTGTTTTTACAGGGCGTGCAAGGATTAGAATCCTTCGCTTTCCATGATTTTCTTTACGTTGTTTATCGCTGTCTGTTGAACGTCGGAAGTGCCTTCTGTTTCGGCTGCCACGGCATCAATCATGTTCAAAACCTGTTGGTCAAGGGTGTCTTTTTCGATTGTGTACAGGACGAAAACACGATATTCATCCGTGTACTTCTTCTTTAAGTCCGGGTCATAGCGGCGAAGAAGAATCCACCAGTCGTTGATTTTACGCGCACCGGAATAATTGGCGTTTGCACTAGCTTTCACGATGTTCTCAAAATACGTACCGTAATCGCCGTCCGGAGAGCCGCTTGCAGCTCCTGTAAACAAGGAATCCACACGGCTAGAAACAGAAGCCGCAATTTCACGGGAAACATCGAAAGAAGACGCCCAAGTTTGAACGGCATCCAGGTTTGTACCCGTTTCTTCACCTACAAAGCAATACGAACCTTGATAGTCGGACAATTTTTCAAGTCCTGTAATTCCCTTGGAAACATAGGTTTCAACCCAAACAGGAAGCTCGTTTATACCCAAGGCTGTTCCTTTATGCTCCAAAACCTCTGTTTTCACAACACCTTCTAGTTCCTTTGCTTCTGGTTCAGGCTCCGGCTTTGAGGCACATCCACAAAGAACCAAAGCCACAGCCAAAAGAACAAATGCAACTGTTTTTATACGAGTCATTATAACCTCCATAAAATTTATTGTTATGAATTATAACACGTAAAAAATTTAAAATCCATATATTGTATGGAATCCCGCCCGTGCGTGCGTAGGCAAAACATGCAACCGTGTGCATGTAAACGTGTGCATGTAAACGTGGGGGAAGGCAAGTGGGTCCCAGGGACGGAAAAAACAGAGGTCTTCTCCCTAAAGGGCGCCCTCCTCTGTTTTTTCCTGCGTCCCTCTTGCCTTCCCCGGCTGTTTCTACAGCTCCATTCCATATGCGGTTTCCCGTTTTTATTCGTACGGCGGTCGGTGTTCCACGGGGCATAGAAAGATGGAATGGCGGCATTTCACACCGGCTGCCATGGAGGGCAGCCCACGGTAATGTGTGCGACGTTTTGTTCCCTGAGCCTGTCGAAGGGGAACAAAACTCGTTGTCAGTAATTGGCAGGGAGGCCAATTACTGA
>JAZSMM010000323.1:0-4193 GCA_045535895.1 Treponema sp. | reverse complement strand
TCACGGTTTCCTTTTTCAGAAAACCATTGACCATAGGACGGAGCTGCGCTGAAGGCATGTTCCACGGCGGCAACAAGTTCGTCTTGTTCCTCAATGGATGTGCAACCTTTGCTTTTTTTGTTTCCTCCAAAGTCTGGCATGACCTGTAGGAACATTCCGCCTGCACCAATCACCCGGCCTTGTCTGTCAAGTTGAATGCTTGTGTTGAATGCACTTTGCACTTGTTCGGATTGAGCGAAATACCAAGTCAAATCTTTGGCTATGTTCCTGTGTTTTATTTCTACGCTGCCTACGTGAGGGGTTTTGCTTCCTTCTGTGATTCTTGTGACGGTCAATGTTCCCGGACCAAAAAAAGGTGACAAGTCCCAGCTTGTAAGTTCATTTTCCACGGGAATTGGGTTTTGCAGAAGATAACCTCTCACGTTGCCTGTGCTGTCGGCTTCTACGCTGAATCCCGCCGCAGGTCCGTTTGTGTCGTAGCGTATTCCTAGTCTGCCCCGTCCTTTTATTGTGGGTATCATTAATGCGGCGCAAAGGGCGGCTTGACCCAAAACCATGGTTTCAAGTATCCCCAGGTTGTGGTTTGCTTTCAACTGGTTTACAAACATTGTGCCGTTGAAAAGCGCACCACGGAATCGGCCGTCCGCCATTATAAATATGGTCATGCCGTCTTTTTCTATACTGTCTATGTGATTTAGAAGTTCTTTGTCTGTGATTGGTGCTTTTATCATTCTTTAAGTATAATGTTTTTCTTTGTTGACATCAATTATGTTTCATTGTATGGTTTTGAAAATATTTTTTATTTTAACGGGAGATTTTATGTCAAAAAGAATTTATATCGGTAACTTGAATTTTGAAACAACAGAGGACTCGCTGAATACAACTTTTTCCAAATTTGGTTCAGTTTTGTCTGCCACGATAATCAAAGACAAAGAAACAGGTTCTTCAAAAGGCTTTGGGTTTGTGGAGATGGAAGACGGTGATTGTGCTGACAAAGCCATATTTGCTATGAATGGAAAAACTCTGGACGGTCGCAGGGTGCGTGTTGGAGAGACAAAAGGAAAATAACGTTTTTATGGAAACAATAAGATTGATTTTTATAGGTATAATTTTTGGAATTGCGAATGTTATTCCGGGTGTGTCTGGCGGAACAATCGCCGTTGTGTTCGGCATTTACGACAGGCTTATAAATGTGATAACGATTAATGTAAAAAAAATATTCAAGGAATGGAAATTCCTTTTGCCGTTGGGTTTGGGTGTTGTAGTTGGAATCATACTTTTTAGCAAGTTGATTACATTGCTTTTTGAACGGTATCCCGTGCAGACGAATTGGTTTTTTATCGGGATAATTTTAGGTAGCATCCCCATGATATACAAGCGAATTATGTCAGCGGATGGCATTGAGCATACAGAACCTGCGGATTCAAAGAAAAAAAGACTTGTCCCTGCGTTTTCTTCCGTCGTTTGTTGTCTTGTGGCTTTTGGCATAATGATTGTGATGGCTTTTGTGGAGGTGAGTGAGGCAGGAAGTGTCGTGCAAACGGAATTGACATTATCCCTTGCAGTACGCCTGTTTATCGGACTGGCTTTGGCTGCAATTGCCATGATAATACCGGGTATTTCTGGTTCTTTTTTAATGCTTGTTGTTGGTGTGTACGGCACGATAATTGCCGCTATAGCGGACTTCAACATGCCTTTGCTTTTGGTAGGATGTGCAGGAGCTGTTGCAGGCTTGATAGGAGGTGCGGGTCTTGTGCGTTTTCTTATGAAAACCCTTCCTTCCCAGACATATGGAGCTATACTTGGACTTGTTATGGGGTCTGTCCTTGTTATTTTCCCCGGCTTTGGTCCTGCACCTGTTGTAGTGGTGTCGATTTTGTGTGCAGCCGGGGGATTTGCGTTATCTTTTTTTGCCTCACGCTGATTTTGCGGTTGACAAAGCTTCTGATATGCTGAACGCCCTGTCGCCTATTTTTTCCAGGTGACGAACAAGGTCTATGTACAGCAGTTCCGCCTTGACATCCGCTCCGTTTTCCAACCGTTTGCGTGCCACTTTCTTTAGGTTTTTGCGGAACAGGTCGATTTGGTCTTCCAACGTTTGGGCTTCTTTTAGTTTCCGTTCGTCCAAGTGTTGGTTCATGTTAGCACGGATGAATTCCACAAAACGGTTTATCAAGTCAAGGTATGGTTCCAGCCGTTCCAAATCTTCTTGGGCAAACTTCATGTTTTTTTCAACGCTTCGGTTCAGCAGTATCCCAACGCTGTAGCAGTCGTCCGTCATGGATTCCAGCTCGTCTACTATATGGAGCATTTGCGATATGCCGTCACGCTGTTTGTCCGTCACGGATAAATCCATGCAACGCACAAGGTAAGCGGACAGGACTTCCTGCATCTGGTCCGCGTAGTTTTCTTCCTGTGCCAGGACTTCCTTGTTCGTCGCTATCAGCGAAGTGGAGTCCGGTGCAAAGCAGGCTTTGATGCGCTGGAACATTCTTGTGACAAGCGATGTCATGTCCGATATTTCTTTTTCTGCACGCACAATGGCTGCCGCCGCATATTCGGCGTGCCCTTCCGGAGGCATTTCCAGCCTGTATACATCCGGGGTTTCGTCTTTTTTGGGTTTGACAACTTTTTCCGTGACGGCTGCCATTTGAGACACAAAGGGCAGGAAAATCAATGTGTTTGCGACGTTGAACACGGTGTGCAGCATCGCTATGTGGGTTGTGATGTTCTCTTGCACGGGGCCTGAAACAATGAAGTCCACAAACGAAAGCAAAGGGTTAAAGAAGATCATTGCCAAAATAGTTCCTGTCACATTGAACAACACGTGGACAAGGGCGGCCCTTCGTGCGTTTACTTTTGTACCGATAGAAGCGATTACAGCGTCTATTGTTGTTCCGATGTTGCTTCCCAAGACCATGGCGGCGGCAAATTCCCAAGGAAGCAACCCGTTGAACGACATTGTTATGATAATTGCGGTAGCCGCACTGGAGGAATGTATCACCAATGTTATCACTATGCCTGCCAAAACTCCTATGAACAAACTTGCCAACCCCAAGTCGGTTAGGTTTGAAAGGAATGATACATTGTCCGCGTTTATAGATGGCATCACAGAGGAAAGCATGTCCAGTCCAAGGAACAACAGGCCGAATCCCATCAAAGCCTCTCCTATGGATTCTTTCCTGATTTTTTTGAACGAGGCAAGAATAAAGCCTATTCCGAACATGGGGACTGCAAATGCCGAAATGTCGAATTTAAAGCCGAACAAGGATACAATCCATGCCGTTATTGTGGTTCCGATGTTGGCTCCGAAGATCACACCTATTGACTGTTTCAAAGTAAGAAGCCCTGCGTTCACAAAAGAAACGACCATTACGGTTGTTGCGCTTGAGGACTGGATAATCATGGTGATAAAAAGTCCGGTCAGAACCGCCAAAATTCGGTTGCCCGTCATCAATCCAAGGATTTTGTGGAGGCTTTCTCCCGCGCTCTTTTGGATTCCGTCGCTCATCATCTTCATGCCGTATAGCAAGAAGCCCAAACTTCCCAATAACTGAAAGACAAAAGAAATGACATTCATGGTGACAACATACCAAAACAGGTGTTTGTTATCAATCGAATTTATGGGGCTGTATGTTAATAATTAATTAAAAATAGATTAGATTTCTATTCACCGTATTGGGCTTTTATCTGCGCTATTTCATCCCGTATAGCGGCGGCTTGTTCAAAGGCAAGGCAGTCGGCGGCTTCTGTCATTTGCTTTTCCATGGCTTTTATCAACTTGCGGCGCTGTGAAGCTACGAACAGGTTGACGCTTTTTTTGAGAACAGACATTTCGGTTTGCACGGCCTCTTTTTTGTCTTCGTTTTGGCGTACAAGTATGTCCTCTATTGTCTTGGACACGGTGGTCGGAGTAATGCCATGGGCTTTGTTGTATTCCTCTTGCACTTGCCGGCGGTGTTTGGTTTCCTCCAAGGCTTCTTTCATTGCATCGCTTGTTCTGTCCGCATACATGACTACCATTCCGTTTGCGTTCCTTGCCGCCCTTCCGATTATCTGGATAAGGCTTGTGCTGGAACGCAAAAAACCTATTTTGTCTGCGTCCAAAATGGCTATGAAAGAAACCTCCGGAAGGTCTATTCCTTCCCGTAGCAGGTTGATTCCAATTAGAATAAAGTCGGAGGCCAAGCGGT
>JAZSMM010000300.1:0-4949 GCA_045535895.1 Treponema sp. | reverse complement strand
GATGTACAAACATTTTCAAAAACCTTGGGTCTGTGCATCTGGAAAGAATGCAACCACAACTTTGACATCTTGCTGTAGGCATTGTTGTAATATTCGTTTGTAATGGGAATCCATTTTGGTTCTTTTGTCGTGCCGCTTGTTGTAGCATACATCATCGGCTTTCCGGGGAACAACAGGTTTTCCTCGCCGTTCTTGTGGCGTTCCACCAAGGGGCGGATGTCCTCATAATCTGTGGGAGGAACATTTTTCTGCCACCTTTTGTACAATTCTTCTGTTGTGTCAGCTGCCAAAATCTCCGCGAAATTATGGGATTTACCCCACTCGCTGTCCTTTGCATATTCCAAAATACGACGTAGTGTTTGTTCTTGTTCTTTTGCAACATTTTTGGATGCTTTGTCTAGTTTGCTTTTCTGGATTTTCCCGACCACTCCAAGTAAGAATTTGATTTTTCCAGAACCTTTTAACTTTGCCATAGTTATACCTCCTTGGCTTTCAAAATCATTTAGATTTTTTTGCAAAGTAAACTGAAAGTAAACTTTAGGCTAGTATATAATGAAATTTAAACAAAACACAAGAGGACATTTCAAACTGATTGTAAATATCCTAAAAAAAGAACCTGCTGCCAAGACTCATTCTTGCGTATCCTGTTTTAAGTAGTTTTTTGGGAAATCCTGTTTTCCCTTCACCAAAAACCATGTGCATTCCTCCCCCTGTTTCCAAAACAATTGAAGATTTAGGACTTATCCAAATATTAAATCCAGCTCCTCCTCCAATCTCCCAATAATAAGGGGAGTCAAACAAAAATTTGGACTCTTTGTTTTTGTCAAAAGACATGAACCCAAAAGCCGTGGATACAAACCCATAGCGCCCTGTGTTCATAGCACCGTTGTAGCCAGAAAATTTTCCAAAGGTAAATTTTTGAGTAAGTCCAAGATGAAACAAATTCGGGGTTTCATCATATATTTTTGCCCCTGTCACAGTTGTAAGGCTTCCGACTTGAAACGAACGTATGTTAAATATGTTTGTGCCAAATTCCACGCTCAAAGAAGTTTGCATTGAGTCAAAAGTACTAAGAAGTCCCAAACTGATGTTGTTTTCCTTTATGTTTTCTTGTGCAAACATAAAACCACAATTAAAAAGAAAAAAGAAAACATATTTTGTAAAATAATTTTTTCTTTTTTTGTTGAATTTGCCTTTACAATGATAATTTATAGTGTCCATATTTTTATTCTAATTGAACGAAAACAAGTTTTCAAAAAAGCAAGTCCTTTTTTTAAATTCATATAAAAAAAGGAAAAGATTTCCAACTGGGCAAGCCAATGGTAAATCTTTTCCCCATCAAATCAATCTGCACAAACAGACTTGTTAGTCGTCGTAATCCATGCGTAGGAATTTTCCATCCTTGCCGAACCAAATTTCCAAGTTGTTCATCAGTTTGACTTCGTAGCCGTTCCAGTCCTTATCTATTTCAACAATGTTTATGTCTGGATACGAGGCGTTGATATAGTCACAAGCCATGGCTGGCAAAATGCTTCCGGGAACAGAATTTCTGTTTTTCACGTTCTCCCAGTTTCCTCTTTTGTCAAAGTCAATTTCTGTTCCGTCCGCAAGCATAACCTCAAAATCGCTTTTGTCCGCTACCACAAACTTTATTTCCGTGTTTGGGAAAGTGTTGGAAATAAAATCCTTTGCGCCTTGGGGCAAAGACTCCGCAGGAACAGGTCTGTCATCTGCACATGCAACTGCAGAAATCAAAAAAAGCAAGATACCAAACGGCAAAATCTTTTTCATAATTTTTCTCCTTTAGGGCAAAATTTTTCGCACCTAAATTCAGTATAATGCATGACCTCCCAAAAAGCACGCAAATAATATTTTATGCAAAAGTGGAAATCCTGTTTTGATTCTCCTACACTTAAAACAAACGGCACCACAAAATATCTTTGTGCCTGTTTATAAAAGGAGGCAATATGGCATTGCATATAATGAAGTCGTCATCACAAAACGATGACATTTTTGACAAGGCTTCTGCTACGAAGCCTTTAAACAAATATTCCATGCCCCAGCATGAAGCGAATCCAAGGACAATGTACCAGTTGATAAAGGACGAGCTTATGTTGGACGGGAATTCACGCCAAAACTTGGCAACTTTCTGCCAAACTTATGCAGAGGATGAAATCCACCGTCTTATGGACGACTGCATAGACAAAAACATGATTGACAAGGATGAATATCCTCAAACGGCGGAAATTGAGTCCAGATGCGTAAACATTATAGCGGACATGTGGCATGCTAAACCCGCAGAAGCCGCAGGAACTTCTACAACAGGTTCTTCAGAGGCTTGCATGTTGGGCGGAATGGCAATGAAATGGCGATGGCGCAAAGCTATGAAGGCTAAGGGAAGACCCACAGACAAGCCAAATTTAGTTTGCGGACCGGTTCAGGTGTGTTGGCATAAATTCGCTCGCTATTGGGATGTGGAACTACGAGAAATCCCCATGGAAGGAACCCGCTATATTTCAAACGCGGAGGAAGTAATAAAACGCTGCGATGAAAACACAATCGGTGTGGTGGTGACATTGGGAATAACTTTTACCGGCCAATATGAACCTGTGAAAGAAATTGCGGAGGCATTGGACAAATTGCACAAAGAAAAAGGTCTGGACATTTCAATCCATGTGGACGGAGCTTCTGGCGGTTTTCTTGCACCTTTCTGTGCCCCTGATTTAATGTGGGACTTTCGTATTCCCAGGGTAAAATCTATAAGTTCTTCCGGCCACAAATTTGGCTTAGCTCCTTTGGGAACGGGCTGGGTTGTTTGGGGCAACAAGAACGACTTGCCTGAAGATTTGATTTTCAACGTGAACTACCTTGGCGGCAACATGCCAACTTTTGCGATTAATTTTTCACGTCCGGGCGGTCAGATTGTATGCCAATATTACAATTTATTACGACTTGGACGGGAAGGTTACTACAAAGTTCAACAGGGCTGTTATGATGTGGGCAAATTCCTTGCCAAAGGCTTGCAGAAATTCGGAATCTTTGAGTTCCTGTACAATTCAGACCCAGAAAAAGGAATTCCAGCCGTAACATGGAAATTAAAAGAAAATTCAAATGTTCCTTTCACATTGTACCAATTGTCTGATGTGCTACGGGAACGTGGATGGCTTGTTCCTGCTTACACTTTGCCGGCAGACTGCGACAAAGTGGCAGTTCAGCGTGTGTTGGTCCGGCATGGTTGTACGTTTGACTTGATGGAGCTTTTGTTGGAAGACATGGAAAGAGCCGTAAAACGACTTACGGACAATCCTCCTCCAAAAAATGAAAATCCAAAAGGTAGTTTTAATCACGGAAGATAAGGAGTAGATATGAGCGATGTGACAACTAGAAAAAAGGGTTACATTTCTACATGGGCCATGGCATTTATGACGGCCGCAGCTGTAATCAGCCTAAGAGGTTTGCCAATGATGGCCGCAGAAGAAATGACTATGTTCTTTTACATTGCTTTTGCCACGGTTCTGTTTTTGATACCAGCGGCCCTTGTTTCTGCGGAACTGGGAAGTGCTTTTGCAGGTCAAGAAGGCGGTGTTTACCGTTGGGTAGGTGCAGCTTATGGCAAGAAATGGGGGTTTACGGCAATCTGGTTGCAATGGATTCAAAACGTAGTATGGTATCCAACAGTTTTGGCCTTTGCAGCTGCGGCAATAGCCTATGGAATTGGCAAGCCTGAACTGGCAAACAACGGCAAATTCACAGGAATTTTCATAATTGTATTTTATTGGATTGCAACTTTCATAGCTTTTGGGGGAACAAAAACTCTTTCCAAAGTAACCAGCTGGGGATTCCTTGTGGGAACAGTTCTTCCCGGTTTGGTTGTGATTGTGCTAGGTCTTGTTTGGTTTATGATGAAAAAACCGTTGGGATTTGAGGAACTTACTGCCGCTGAAACTACCGTCGCAACTGTTGTAAACGGAAAAGTGATGCCACGGTGGATGCCGGATTTGTCCAATCCAAGCAATCTTGCCTATCTTTCCGGCATAGTCTTGTTGTTTGCGGGCGTGGAAGTTCAGGCTGTACACGCTTCGGAGATGAAGAATCCTAAAAAAGAATATCCTGCGGCAATTTTCATTTCTGCGATAATTGTTTTTGTACTGTTTACGTTCGGTTCACTGGCGATAGCAGCAGTTGTGCCGAATTCCAAACTCCAGCTTGAATCAGGTTTGATGCAGGCAATAAGCATTATGGTGGATTCCGTGAACATGAAATGGGCTTTGTATGTACTTGCCTTTTGTGTTGCCTTTGGTTCTCTTGGAAGTGTGCTTTCTTGGATTTCCGGTCCGAGCAAAGGTTTGCTTTCCACAGCAAAGGACGGAATTCTTCCGGAAAGTCTTGCGAAGACAACAAAAGCCGGTGCACCAAGGAACATGATGTTGATTCAAGGTGTGATTGTCACAGTCCTAGCTTGCTTGTATTTTGTGATGAAAAACGTGAGCGTAGCGTTTTTTCTGCTTTCTGCCTTGACCGTGGCGGTTTACATTATCATGTATTTGATGATGTATATGGCCGCCATAAAATTACGCCGAACCCAGCCCAACATGGAACGCCCTTATAAAATTCCGGGAGGAATGGTGGGAATGGTCTTAATTGCAGGCATTGGAATTGTGGCGGCTTTGTTCGCTTTAGTTTTGGCGTTCTTTCCACCATCACAACTTCCTGTAGGAAGCCCAGCTTCTTACGTTGCGGTTGTGGCAGTGGGAACAATCGGGTTCTTTGTGATACCTTTAATAATTGCATCACGAAAATCCCGCACCACACGTACGTAGACAAACTAAATTCCGCCCGCATGTACGGTAAGCAAAACATGAAGCCGTGACATGTAACCGTGGCTGCATGTAAACGTGGGGGAAGGCAGGAGGGTCCGTACGGGGCTGTCCTAGAAGTAATAAAAAAAC
>JAZSMM010000026.1:0-3677 GCA_045535895.1 Treponema sp. | reverse complement strand
AGACCCAAAGGATTTTGATATTGTTACGGATGCAACACCGTCAAAAATAAAAAAAATTTTTCGTAATTCCCGTATCATAGGCAAGAGATTCAGACTTGTCCATGTTTTTTTTGGTTCAAAGATATTCGAAGTGAGTACTTTCCGTTCCATTTCGAACGGAACCGTGGGGAACAATTTTGGAACCATAGGAGAGGATGTCCAGCGGCGGGATTTTACGTTGAACGCATTGTATTACGACCCGCTAAAAGAACAGATAATTGATTATGTTGGGGGAGTTGACGACATAAAAAGAAAGGTCGGTAGACCGGTAATTCCTCTTGACCACATCTTCGTGGAAGATCCGGTGCGCATGCTGAGGGCCGTTAAATACGCCGCCACAACCGGTTTCCATATGCCGCTGTCATTGAGAAGAAAGATTCGTAAGTCCGTGCATCTTATGTCGCCTGTTTCGCCTTCACGCCTTACGGAGGAACTGCTAAAAATAATGAACAGCGGCCATGCCTATGAGATAATAAAACTTGCCATGGATGTTGATTTGTATATGTACCTTCAGCCTGGGGCTTCCGCAATGATTTATGCTGATTCCAATTTTTCAAAAAAATATTTTGCGAACATACAGGAAATGGATTTGTTGCATTCCCGCCACCCAGAAGCAAGGTTGGGGGTGAAGTTGACATATATGATACACGATTTTATTGCATCCTTGACCAACTGGGAAAAGGAGTTGAAATCCAATTATTCTGCAAATGAAATCTACTCCAAGGTTTGGAGTCAGTGCAGGACTTTTGTTTTGCCCATGAATCCACAACGAACGGAATTGGAATTCGCTGTCAACAGTGTCCTGAAGTCTTTTGGGATGGCGGTGCATCCCGCTAAAAAAAAGAAACCTGTTTCTAAACCCAAAGGCAAAATTCAGCATGTGCTCTCAAATGAACACGGCCAAAAGAAAGACAAAAAAATCAAAACCCATAGAGGTGGAGGTGGCGTAAGTTCTTCTGGGAAGGTCGCTGTTGCAAGCAACGGTGTTATGGGTTAGGCCTGGCTGCTGGTTTGTGATATTTTGTCTATTATTATGCTAACTTCTTCAATCAAAATTCCTGTGTATTTTTCTACATTGTCGATGATATAGGTTTGCAGGTTGTGTATTTTGCCTGTAAGCTGCGTTCCAAAGGGAATGTCTATTGTGATTATGAATTTGTATCCACGTGCGTCTGTTTTTATTGTGAATTTCTTCACTCTGATTTGCGGGTCGTATTCTGAGACGCAATGCAGAGTCATTTGTGTTAGAGCCGCTTCTGAAATTTCGATTCTTCCTTTTTTTGAGAATTCCGGGCGAACCACTGACTTTTCAAAAACTTTTGTGTTTCCTGCGTTTTTTTCGTTGGTTTTGCCTCGTTTTAGGAAGACTCGTACCGCATTGTAGAAAATTTTGGGGTAGTCCCTTTTTATTTCTATTGCAGGAACCGGAATCACGTGCTTGCCTTCAACTTGGCGTGAACGGATTGCAGTTTCTATTTCTTCTTGGGTTGCAATGTCTTCTATTTTGATTATTTTGCTTGGCGTTGGCAGTTGAAGCCTCAAGGCTATTTTTTGAACCATTTTTTCGGATGTACCCAGCAGAAGTATTTTCTTTATTTTCATTTTTTGCAGGACTTTGGCGACTTCATCCCGCCGGTTCTTGTCGTCGAAAAGAGCGACTCTAACCGCCCCCATGTATGTTTTTTCACGTTTTGCGGATTGTCCTGCAAGAATCTTGTCGTCTTGAATCAGAAGACCGTCGTCTATTATTGCCTCTATCCCATATTTTTGGGCAAGAAGTTTTGCCCGAAAACTTTTTCCCGTTCCGCTTGGACCTACAAGAGCGAACACTGTCATGCCGGAGAAAATTTGGAAAATGTTAGAAAATATCTTCATAGCCATTTATATTATACGAGTTTGGACTAAAATTTGACAAGCATTTTTCCAGCATATTTGTGAAATTTGATGGAAGTGGCGCAAAAATACTATTGGGCAGATCTAACGGATTGCCGGATGGAAAGCCCATGCGCATTGCGTGAAGAAAAAAATCTTGCGGTTCGTTTGTTTTTGCTCCGCCGTAAGTTGTGTCTCCAAGCAAAGGAAATCCATGGGAACTGCAATGAATTCTTATTTGATGGGTTCTTCCCGTGGTTATTTGTACTTTGGCGATTGTGATAGCTGTTCCATTGTAGTTGCCACAATCAACAGGGAGAACAGATGTGTGCGCATGTTTTTTCGCAATCGGTTCATCCCATTCTGTTGGGGATTCTAACTTCCCCTGTAGAATGGCGATATACGTTTTTTGTATGCAGTGGTTGTGCAGCGCTTTGGAAAACCACCTTGCAGCGGCAAGATTTTGGGAGAAGGCGACAAGCCCTGTCGTCTTTTTGTCTAATCTGTGCAACGGTCCTGGAACGAAGGAAAGGGAATTTTCACCATACTCTTGAATGTATTCGTTGTATACAATGTCGTTTAATGAAGTTTCTCCTTGTCCTCCGCTATGGACGGGGATGTTGTAGGGTTTGTTTATTATTCTGATGAATCTGTTTTTGAACACATCGTCCAGTTTGCAAAGAGTTTTTTCTACCTTTTTTCGTTCTTTGTGGCTCTTGTTTTTTTTCAAGTCTTCTTCCAAAAAAGCAGCCACTTGTACGACGTCTCCGTTTTTTACGATAATTTCGGCCTTTGTATGGCAACCGTTCAATTTTATGAATCCTTTTCTGATGTGCTTGTATATTGCCGAAAGCGGCAGTTCCGGTACAAGACGACGTGCGATTTTGTCCAATCTGCGGCCTGAATCATTTTCTGTGACGGTAAAGGAAAGATAATCCATTCCATATATTATACTGAAATTCACCATAAAATCCACTAGACAAAAGTTTTGTTAGCAGTAAAATGAATACAATATGTTGTCTTCTGCACTAAACCAAATTCGATTGCTTACTACAAATCCCGTGTTCATTGCTTGTATATTCAGTTGGTTTTCTGCCCAGTTTGTAAAGACTTTGATTAAATTGTGCGCCGGAAAAATTTCTAGCATAAAGGAATTGTTTGAACTCCTTATATGGCGGACAGGGGGAATGCCTTCCAGTCATTCCGCCCTTGTGTGTTCTTTGTGTACGTCCATAGGTTTCCGCAGCGGGCTTGGCTCCGACATTTTCATACTTGCTTTTTGCTTTGCTCTTGTTGTGATTAGAGACGCTTTCGGTGTGAGACGTGCTAGCGGAATTCAGGCCAGGGTCCTGAACGAATTGGGCAGCGCTCTGGATGAACAAGACATTCTGAAGTTCAAGCCCATAAAGGAAGTTCATGGACATAAACCGGCGGAAGTTTTGGTCGGGTGCTTTTTAGGTGTTACAGTTGGTGTGGCTTTCGCTGTATTGTAAAAATTATAAAAAAAGTATGTGGTATGAATAAATCTTTTTATTTAATTGTATCTGTGGCTTTTGTTTTGATTCTATCAATTTCCTTGGTTCTTCTTGCATATATGCCGGTTTCGTCCATGTGGAAAAACTATGTTGTCTTGTATGTCTCAAAGGATGTTCCTGAACAAATTATACTTGGTGCATTAAAAGACTTTGACATAGAAGGGACGATAACTTTGTCCAAACAAAAATTGCCTGTAATATCGCAACAAACAGTTTTACATACACAAATCA
>JAZSMM010000077.1:0-9518 GCA_045535895.1 Treponema sp. | reverse complement strand
TTGGCCTCCGACTTTACTATGAGTATCGACACAAAGAGGCGAAAACTGAAATGGTGTTCAGTTTAATAGCGGATGCTGCCGAAGTCCATGGACAAGAAAGGCATCACGGAATTTCCTGTGGTTCCCGCCCCAAATCTGCATGTTATGCTGAACCCTTTGTTGATTCGTATGCCGGCGTTAAGAGAAGCGTTCCATTGAATGTCGGACAGGTTGAAATCTGTGTAGTCCATTGCAACCTCCCCTATGGAACCAGACACAGAAATGAACAATTGTCCGCCTAAAATTGTCAAGTTTTGCCATGGCTGAAACTGAAGAACCAACTGAGCCGCTCCTTTGTGCGTTCCAAGTTGCTGTTTGCCGGATATTTGAGGAAAGAAAGTTCTGTCGCCCAAGGCATAACCAAACATTGGAATCAAAGAAGGGATTTTTTGCAGTTGCCGTGTTATGTCAGAACCTGCAAGCATATTGATAGCCAGCGTGAACTTGTCCGAAACAGGAATCGCCGCGGTGAATTCTGCCTTGACCATGTTGAAGGCAACAGGCGTGTTTTCCCCAAACAAAGGGAAAACTCCCGTGTTGTCTACTTTTACATAAAATCCTTTTGAAGGGAAAACGGGGTAATCCAATGTATTGAATATATAGCTTATGTTTAGGGGTGCTGCTACATTTGCAAAAACATCAGGGTACTTTTGTTCCTGTTGTTCAATCTGTGGTACAGAAACCTGCTTAGAGTCTATCCAATAAACAGCTCCCCCGCTGTGCATTCGATGCATCTTGTTGAACCTTATTCCAACCAAAAGTCCTGTAGAAGCATAGGACAAGCGGTTTGCGTTGATGTCTTGTACGGAAAATCCTGATGTGATGAATTCCTGTTCTATTGCCGCATCGGCAAAAAGTTGCAGGTATGTGTGGTGCCCTATGGGTTGCATGAACATCAATGCCGCGCCAAAGTCGTTTATCATGTTCAATCTTGCGGCAAGCACAGAACCCGTGCCGGTTAGTCCTCTAAACTGTACATCCAGTCCAAAAGACAATTTGCAAATCGAGTTGTTTGTCATTGTGCCTTCAAACGTCGCGCTTGGAATTATCACCCAATTTTCTGGACTTATTTTGTGTAAAATCAACTCCATCTGGGGGATTTCACGGCGTGTGTCTATCCTTGGAAGTACAAGAGAATAGTTTCCTATTGTGTATACGCCCGTTACGAACGACTCCAAGTTTTCTGCCGTTAGCGGTTTGCCCTGCAAGTTTTTTTCAAACTGGCTTTGGATAAAAGAAATGTCCATAGGAACCGCACCATGTATCACGATTTTTTCTGGAATAATTTCCGGCAGTTTTTTGTAAGCACCTTTTTTGGACTCATGTTCCAAAGTAATGGGGGTAAAAGAAAAAATATCCTGTCCGTTTGTCTTTGCAGTGTTTGTTTTTTCGGAATTGGTTGGCTCGGTTTTGTCAGGATAAATCTGTTCCCTAACTTTTAACAAGGCTTTGCGGTATTTGTCCTTTTCCCGTACGGCATGTTGGTATATTTCCTGTGACTTTTGGAAATCAAACATGGAAAAGTCGTTCTGTTCCGGATAAAGAACGACATCCGCTTTTTCAAACTGTCCGCTGTTTGCCGAATACATGAAAATTGTCAGTACTTGGGTAACCGTACTTAAAGTGGGTGAATCCAATGAACTGTGCTCTCCGACAATGTTTCCGCCCAAATCCACAGCTATAACAATGTCGTATCCCATGTCCGTCGCAGGTTGAATGGGCGTGTTGTTTCGGACAAAGCCATCCACATATAACTTGTCGTCAACAGGAAACGGTTGAAACACCGCAGGAATACTCATGCTACTGCGGATTGCCTCTGCCAAGTCTCCGCTTTTGATTAAATCCAGTTCACCAGTCAAAAGATTGACGGCCGCTGCCCTGAAAGGAATGTGCAGGCTGTCGAATTCAACATAAGAAGGAATCTTTGCCGTTAGTTTTTTGAATAGCATGTAAGCGTTCTGGCCAGTGGAAAGTCCACCGTCTGTTTCAAAAGAAAGGTTTTTTTTCAGTTTAAAAGAAATCGGACTGTTAAGAGTTCCTCGGTTGCCCAGCAGACTTTCAAAATTGGAAACAGGAGAATCCTGAAAAATTCGTGCCCAGTTGACATCTTGGATTATGCCCAACATCTCTTGAGTGGAATACCCGGCACAATATAATCCACCGATTATTGAACCTATGCTGTTTCCTATAATCATGTCAATCGGGATGCCAAGTTCCTCTATGACTTCCAAGACTGCGATGTGGGCAAACCCTTTTGCACCGCCTCCGGAAAGAACCAAAGCCACCGACGGCCGGTTTTCTGGTTGCTCAGGTATTTCTTGGTTGGAATATTCTTGGGCAAATATTGTACCAAGAAACAGAAGTGCTGTAAAAATAAAAAAACCTTTCTTTATTGTTGCTTTCATATCTATAAGTATAATAATAATGCTTTTGCTTTGGTGTGTAAATTATATTTTTCTTGCTAAATGTTTTGTATCCTGTATAATAAAAACGATTGCAAGGAGGTTTATGCAATGAAATGGTATGTTGACGGGTCTGCGAAAAGAAGCGGAAACGGTATGGCAGGAAGTCCTTTTCAGACGATTCAAGAAGCTGCAAATGTGGCTAGGGCAGGGGATGAAGTTTTGGTTGCTCCCGGTGTTTACAGGGAAGCCGTTAATCCTGTCAATGCCGGTACTCAAGAGGCACGGATTACATATACATCGGTTGAACCGCTGAAGGCTGTAATAACCGGGGCGGAGGACGTAAAGAATTGGGTTCAATATAAGGGTAATGTTTGGGTTGCACGAATTCCTAATGGCATTTTCGGGGATTACAATCCTTACACCACATTGGTAAGCGGCGACTGGTTTATCGCTACTTTTATTGCTCACACCGGTGAAGTTTACTTGAACGACAAATCAATGTATGAGGTTACGGGGCTGGATAAGGTTGTTGAACCAGAAATTTCCAAGGCTTCTTGGGACCCTAATTTTTCCATTTATACTTGGTATACAGAGCAAGACGAAGAAAAAAATGAAACTGTGGTTTACGCAAACTTCCAAGGGGCTAACCCAAACAAGGAAAAGGTTGAAATAAATGTTCGTCGTACTTGTTTTTACCCAGAAAAAGAAGGTGTAGGATTTATAACTTTATCTGGATTCACTGTAACAAAAGCCGCAACACAATGGGCTCCTCCAACTGCATATCAGGAAGGAATGATTGGACCGCATTGGTCAAAGGGTTGGATTATTGAAAACTGTGATATTTCACATTCAAAGTGCTCCGGCATTTCACTTGGAAAGTACCTTCAAAAGAACAACGACAACAAATGGTTGAAGTGGAAATTCAAAGACGGAACACAGACAGAACGGGACTGCATCTGCCAAGCCCAAATTGAAGGCTGGACAAAGGAAAGAATCGGTTCTCACATAGTACGTGGTTGCGAAATCCACGATTGTGGTCAAACTGGTATTGTAGGTCATTTGGGCGGGGTTTTTTCCATAATCGAAGACAACCACATTCATCACATAAACAACAAGCAGAATCTTGCCGGAGCAGAGATTGGTGGAATAAAGATGCACGCCGCAATAGACGTAATTTACCGCAGAAATCACATTCACCATTGTACTCGTGGTCTTTGGCTTGATTGGCAGGCCCAGGGAACTCGTGTTACGCAGAATTTGTTCCATCACAACACCTTGCCCATTGCCGATGAAAACATTCCTACGAATCCAGGGCTAGGAGAAGACATTTTTGTGGAAGTTTCCCATGGACCTACATTGATTGACAACAATATTTTGCTTTCCGACCGTTCTGTAAAACTTGCAACGCAGGGTGTAGCTTTGGTTCACAACATAATTGCAGGTGCATTTACAGCCGTTGGAATCGGAACGGACAACGGAGCGAAGACGCTTTCTTCTCCACGGTATACGCCGTACCATGTGCCTCACCGCACGGAAATCGCAGGCTTTATGTCTTTCCTGCATGGCGACATGAGGTTCTACAACAATATTTTTATTCAACAGCCAATGCGCCCTGGGATGAAGATTATGATGGATTATTCCAGGAAGAATCCAAACGGATGGGATGATTGCAACCTTGAAGTAGGTACGTGGCAGTATGATGACGGCTATATGCTTTTTGAAGAATGGGAAAAAGAATTTGAAGGCTATTGTGGTATGGGTTCGGAACCTAGCGACAGGTATTATATACATCTTCCTGTTTGGTCAGAAGGCAATGTGTACTTCAACGGAGCAAAAGCCTGGAAAAAGGAAAAGAACAGTGTTGTGGACACAAAAAACAAGGTAGAAATTTCTGTTAAAGAAAAAGACGGGAAATGGGTTCTTAAGACAAACCTGTATGATGTCCTGCCCCAAATGAATGTCGGTACAATCAGCACAAAAATTTTGGGAATGGCGTTTGAACCAGAACAGATGTTTGAAAACCCTAATGGAACTCCAATTGTTTTTGACACCGACTTTTTTGGTAACCACAGAAAACTGAACCCAACGATTGGTCCGTTTGAGGAAGGCAAACCTGAAATTGAGATAAACTAAGGTTTTTGTTATAGGTAGCCACTGTCAGTAATTGGCTTCCCTGCCAATTATTGACTGCGAGTTTTTGCCTTGCAAAAACATCGCTCACATAAAAGTGGCCGATATCAGCCCGCTTGCCTTCCCCCACGATTGCACGCAGGTACGTTTACATGGCACGGCTTCATGTTTTGCTTGCGCACGGACGGGCGGGATTTTTAGTGGCATTATACGTATTCTTCTTCTCCAACAAAAACGGTTGAACTTCCTTTTGTAAGTTCCGACACGTAACAAACCAGTTGTTTTTCAACGGATGAAAAGATACGCCCTTCAAAATGTACGGATGTGTCAAATTTCTCTGTGATATTGTTGGCTTCAATAGAACTAAGAAAACGCTTTGCAAGTTCGTAGTTGTCGTAACTGACAGCAAAGTTGAACGTACGTTGCGCCGTCAACGCATGGAATCGTGCGATGTCCAAGACGGCTTTTGCACTGTCGCCGTAAGCCTTTACAAGACCGCCCGTTCCCAAAAGCGTGCCTCCGAACCAACGTGTGACGGTGACAATTATGTTTGTGCATTTCCTTCCTTTGAGAATATCCAACACAGGTCTACCAGCTGTTCCTGCCGGTTCACCATCGTCGGACATACCAAGAATTTCTGCGTTATTACCAACTGCAAAGGCATGCACAACATGGGATGCATCCACGTATCTTGTTTTTTGGGATTTTATTGTGATGCGGGCCTGTTCTTGTGTTTTTATCGGGATAGCCTCCGCAAGAAAACGTGAATTTTTTATTACAAGTTCGGCTTTTGCGTAATCAGACAAAACATCCATTTCAGTTTTCTACGTCCGGTGCTGGAAGTTCTATTACAGGAGCTTCTATGCTTTGTGGTGGTTCATTCAAGTCTTTGTCTGGGTGCAGTAGTTCATCGTAAAAAGCTACCACGCCTGTCGTCATGCGGATAAAAGCCGTGTAGAACCCAAAAAAATAAACGATGTCACATATGTTTGCCACAAATGAAAGAAAAGAAGCCATGGTTGTTCCCAACGCCGCAACATTGGGAACAACAAAAAAAAGAAATGCCGTGCTGATTACAAAGGCTGCGCAGGCAGCCGCAAACCACCAGCCGCCGCAGCGCAAAAGAAAAGAAACAAGTCTGGACCTTTTCCCTTTTGGCATGTCAAAAGATTTTTTAAACGCCTGTCTAACGGTACAGGTCGGGTTGTCGTATAAAACAAGCCATACAAAAATATTGGGTAAAACCAAGGCAAAAATAAAAACAACCATGCATATGGCAGAAAGAACAGGCATTATTTGAAGCAAAGGACCTATAATCTGATCCAAGGTTGCTGTCTGTTCAAGTTTTATATCTGGTGTAAATAGCGTCATCCCCACCAAGACGACAACCATGCTTATTATGGTAATCCCCAAGGCAAAAACAAGGGCCGCAAGTCCCATGCGTTTAAAGTCACGGAAAGCTGAAAACACATGGCCCAGGACAGCTTGTCGCCTTCGATAAAGCTGAGCAACCAAAAAGCCAAAGCCAAAGACAAGTAGGCAAACGCATGTAACACATAAAACCAAGACGATAATTGGGAAAAAAGAAGTTCCTCCCATCAATGCTACAGAAAGCGCGACAGGTGCCGCCAATGAACTGCACAACATAACCACAAGAAGAGCGATTATGGCTTTACCCATGTTGTTGTGCAAGGATTTGTTCACAGAATCAAGTAGAGCTTTATTACATTCCATAAATCATTCCTTTGTTTGCTTTTTTGAAGCAGAAGAACTCCCTGCAACCGCCTTAGTTTTTTTTAATTCTAAGGATGCCACTTCTTTTGTCGCAAGACGCACAACCTGGGCCTTCAATCCTTTATCTTCTTAGGAAGAAGCCTTGAAAACTTCTTCCAAAACTTTTGCCCTGGGCTTTGGCACATAGTGCAACTTGAATGCAAAGTCCTTTGCCGTGCTGATGTGCAGAACTTCCATTCCATCTGGAACAATCAAATAATCTTTGTTCATTATGTATTGTTCAATCCGGCAACGCTTTATGTATGCGTATTGGGTTTTCACGTCCCTGTAGATTATCGTAAACAGCACTTTTGATATTTCTTCTTTTTCTGCAAACCCGCAGTACCACATCCCGGAATCCACAAAAAGTTTTTCCGGCACATTGCATACTGTGTATATTCCGCTTTTCCTGATGAACAAAATCCTGTCAAAAGGTGTGACCCGGCATATTTCCACGCCGCCTGAAATGGCAGTTCCCAGGTAGCCAGTCTTGTCGTCATAACGCAAAGGCATATCACGTTTTACAACTTCTTTTACATCAACGGCAGAGAATTTTTTTATTTGGGTTCTGCGTTTTGTAAATTGGCTTTCCAGTGTTTCCAAAGTTCCTTCAAGCCATGAAACCGCATAACCCACAAGATTTTTCAGGAGCTTTTCGATTTCTTTCAGTCGTTTGTTGATTGCGATGACTTCTTGCCGGTTCTTGTTTATGTCGTAAAGTGATATGCGGCGGATTGGAATTTTAAGAAGATGTGCCACGTCGTCTAGCGTTACGGGGCGAATCAATTCAGCCTTGAATGGTTCAAACCCGGTGATGACAGCCTTGTTTACGGCGGCTTCGGTCTTTTCTTCTTCTATTCGTTTGTACAACCTTTCTTCTATAAAAATACGTTCCAAAGTCCTTAGATGAAGTTTGTCTATGAGTTGTGATTTTTCTAGTTCCAGTTCGTCTTTGAGTATGCCCACAAGTTTTTTTGAATGGTAGCGAATAACGTCGCTCACCGTCATCACTTGGGGCATGTTGTCCTTTATGACAAGCAAGTTGCAAGAAATTGACTGTTCGCAGTCGGTGAAGGCGTACAAAGCACTTACAACGTCTTGTGCATAAACGCCACGCTGGAGTTTTATTTCAATTTCCACTTTTTCTGCGGTGTAGTCGGTCACAGAAGAAACTTTGAGTTTGCCTGACTTGGCGGCTTTTACAATGGATTCCGTAAGTTGTTCCGAATTAGAACCAAACGGAAGTTCCGTTATCACGATTCTTTTTGGGTCGCTGGTATCCAATTTTGCTCGTGTTGTGATTTTTCCAAGTCCGTCTTGGTAGTCAGAAACGTCAATCAAGCCGCCTGTAAAGCAGTCCGGATACAGCTGGAATTTTTCGCCTTTCAGACAAGCGATTTCCGCCTGAATAACTTCTTTTACATTGTGGCTGAGGATGTTTGTGGACATTCCAACGGCAATTCCTTCTGAGCCGGTTATAAGAACTACGGGGAGTTTTGCCCTGAACACAACAGGTTCTTTGTTGCGTCCGTCGTAGGAAGGAACATACTTGGTTATGGCGGGATTGTAAAGAACGTGCTTTGCCATTGGTTTAAGGCGGCACTCAATGTAACGGGCGGCGGAGGCCCCGTCCCCGGTGTAAAGGTTTCCAAAGTTGCCCTGCTTGTCTATGAAAAGTTCTTTGTTTGCAAGAACAACCAACGCACCGCCAATAGAAGCGTCGCCATGGGGATGGTACTTCATGCATTGTCCAACCACGTTTGCCACTTTGTTGAACCTGCCGTCGTCCACCTCGAACAAAGTGTGCATTATTCGCCGCTGAACAGGTTTGAGTCCGTCTTCTATGTCCGGAATTGCACGGTCGCGAATAACGTAACTTGCGTATTCTATAAAATTTTTGTCAAACAGATTTTTAATGTATGCCATATTTCTCCCAAATCCCTTCTTACGCAAGGTCGGCTAAAGACCTTTTTATAAGAATCCCAATCACACCTTAAAGGTTCGTTTAACTTGTGGTTTGAGTATACACCAAAACAGCGGTTTTCTCAACGGTTTGAAAGAACTTAAAAAATGGTTTCATTTAAAGAATGTCGCACAACTTGGCTTTCATCTGTTCCGAAGCAGACTGCATTTCTTGGTTTATTATGCTGTTTATTTTGTTCTGCAAAGATTCATCGTTTGTGGCAGTCCGAGTACATTGGAAAAGCGAGGCAGGAAGAATGTCCAGTTCTATGATGATTTTTTCAGGCTTCGGCGGCATTGCACCCCACTATTCCATCTATCTATGCCCCGTGGAAAATCGACCGCCGTACGAATAAAAGTATGAAGCCGTGCGATAAATAAAAATAAGAAGCCGCAAGGGGAGTGGCGGCTGCAAGCAGAATCTGAGCACGCCGAAAAAAATTGCTGAAAGCAATTTTTTGAAGGCAATACCTTGGAGGGCTCAGCCTTCTGCTTGACAGACGCACTCCCCGGAAGGCTTCATATTTTTCTTACACGTTACGGTTGCATGTTTTGCTTACCGTACGTGTGGGCGGGGTTGCCTTAAACACATTCTTCTTGATTCAGTGGGTGCTTTTGGTCTATCCTTTTACATATGAATCCTGTTTTATTCGCTTTTTTACTTACGCTATTTGCTGGTCTTGCTACTGGTATTGGAAGTTTGATTGCTCTTTTGGCAAAAAAGACAAATACAAAATTTCTTGCGGTTTCTTTGGGATTTTCTGCGGGTGTAATGATTTACGTTTCCATGATAGAAATATTTGCCAAGGCAAACGAATCTTTAACCGTGGCCTTGGGTGTAAAAGGCGGTGGTTGGGCAACAGCCGGGGCGTTTTTTGCCGGAATGTTCGTGATTGCTCTTATTGATAAACTTATTCCATCTGGGGAAAACCCACACGAAGTAAAAAAAGTGGAATGTTTTGTGGACGAAAATGGACGAGAAGTTTGCGTTGTTCCAAAAGTTACCGAATCCAAAAACAAACTGTTGCGCATGGGGCTTTTTACAGCCCTTGCCGTAGGCATTCACAATTTCCCGGAAGGATTGGCGACTTTTATTTCTGGTTTGCAGGAAACATCTGTGGCAATACCGATTGCCGTTGCTATTGCAATTCACAATATTCCAGAAGGCGTTGCAGTTTCAGTTCCGGTGTATTTTTCCACAGGCAGTCG
>JAZSMM010000200.1:0-4339 GCA_045535895.1 Treponema sp. | reverse complement strand
GTTGCTTTGTTTGCGATGGTATTCTCCATGATTGTATGTTGATTTTGAGGCCGCTGTGTCTTATACAACAAACAAGGTGTGGATAGGCGGTTCAGGCAAGACAAAAAGAATCGGAATCGGCGGAGATTCCCCGATTTCGATTCAAACCATGTGGAAAGAGGGCATTACAGGTGTGCTTTGCAGCCGTGATGTCCTCTTTTGTCTTGTTGAACGTATAGAGAAATTACAGGCACTTGGTTGCGATATATTGCGTTTTGCAGTTCCTGATATGGAAAGTGCTGATGCGTTGGTTAAAATTGCTGCTGAAACTACAATGCCTTTGGTAGCGGATATACATTTTGATTACAGGCTTGCGTTGCGTTGCTTGGAAGGTGATGTCGCAAAGATACGGATAAATCCCGGAAACATTGGTTCCAGGGACAGAGTTGAGGCAGTGGTAAACCGTTGTAAAGATAAAGGCGTTGCAATTAGAATTGGAGTAAATTCCGGAAGTTTGCCACGAGATATTGCTGAGTCTGTTCAGCAAGGAAAAACTACAAGGGCTCAAGCCTTGTCCATGGCTGCTCTTAGGGAACTTGACGCTTTTGATGAATTGGGATTTGACCAAGTTGTTGTATCCATGAAGGCTTCTTCCGTTCAAGAAACCATAGATGCAAATATGACATTTGCGGCGCAGTCAAGCGTACCGCTTCATGTTGGGGTGACAGAAGCAGGGCCGTTGATAGGTGGAATCGTAAAAAGTGTTCTTGCTTTTAATTATTTGCTTGAAAGAAATATTGGAAATACAATTCGCGTTAGTCTTTCTTCTTCTCCTGAGAATGAAGTCATTGCATCCCGTGAAATTCTCCGGGAAACGGGGAAAAGAATGGGTGGAGTTAAGATAATTTCCTGTCCTAGATGTGGACGCAACGGGTTTGACGTTCATTCCTTTATTAACAGATGGCAAAACAGGTTGTTGTCTTTGGATAAAGATATTACGGTTGCGGTTATGGGGTGTGTTGTAAATGGTCCGGGTGAAGGCAAACATGCTGATATTGGCATAACAGGAACAGGGGACAAGGTAATGATTTTCAAACATGGAAAAATAGTGCAAACAATTTCAGCAGAAGATGCCGATAATATATTTGAAAAGGAATTATTAAGCTTGTGAAATCAATACGTATTGTTTTTCTTTTTATATTATTTGCATTGTTTTGTTCTGTTGGTTGGGCTGTGTCCTATCCTCTGTTTCATTCATCAAATCGTATACTTGAGGATGCTCATTTTGCCTTTGATTGCGGTGATTATGGAACGGCTTTAAGACTTGCCGAGGATGCTAAAATAACACGCAGGCAGGAAGTCCAAGAGTGCATGGATGTGCTTGATCAATCGTTGAAACCTTTTGCCGTTCAGAAAGCCGGTGATGTTGTTTTTGATGTGCGTGCTGTCCTGTTGGAAAGAGATGTTTTTGATGCTGTGGAAATGATTGACTATCTTTTGGATTTAAAGGGTGAAGAATACTTTGATAATTCAATTGCAAAAATTCGTTCTTATATTGAAAGAAAAAAGATATTCCCAGAAACAAATTACTTGATAGCCAGGGTTTATGAATTTGAAGGGGAATATGAGTTGTCACATTCCTATTACATGGAAGCATGGCAACATTCCGATGTTCTGGACATTCCTGATATGAAGTACAGCATTTTGTATGACATGGCGAATTTGTCCTATAATTTTTCACGTTTGGATGAAAGTGAGAAGGCGTTGCTTCTTGTTGTTGCCGAAGATCCTTTTTTCTCAGACAGTGCTTTTACCAACGCCATTCTCTCATCTGTTCGCAGAGGATATAGTGTGGACAAGATATTTAATTTGTATCGTACAAATTGCTATAGATCCATACCGGCTTTTTTTAGGCTTGCGGAACTTTATGCGGAGCAAAGCAAAACAGAAGATGCCTTCACTGTCGCGCTTTTTGGAGTTTTAACAGCTTTCACACGGATGCATGAGATTGTGGACAATCGGACGACTGAATTTGAATATACAAGCCTTGATGATTTTTTCAAAACGGCAATGAAGCATGATGATATAATGGAATGGAGCATAAGCAACGATTTTTGGAGATGCATATATAGGCTTGCCGAATTGGGAAAACAACTCTATCCAAATAATGAATTGTTTGGCAAGGAACTTCTTGCTGTAATTGCTTCGACCGCGCCGGAAAACTACTGGAAGCAGTTGGCTCTTTCCAAGTTGTTCAATTAATAATGGAGTCCAACACCGAATTCTATCTCGGGAGAGGTTCTTGACCTCCATTCCGCATCGAACAAATACGGGCTGACATCGAATCCTGCCGCCAAACGGACTTGGATACTGCGCATTTTTGTTGGGTATACAAGCATTTCCAAGCCCGCACTGTAAAACCCGTCTTCTGGATGAAAGGTGCGTCCGGTAAAAGTGTTTTTTGTAAGCGCAATGTCAAGGAAAGGTGATAGTTGTAACTCAAAATCAAAATACCTGAACCATGAGGGCATGTCTTTTTTGAATATTTTTTTGCCCCAGCCAATCCAGTCTGTTTGTACGACTTTCACGGGGAAATCCAAATTCAGCACGATAGCGGAAGATGTTTCCACTTGATTGTTATTGTATCTTTCATCGTCCCGCACCCCCCTTAACCTTGAACCTATGTCGTCCTTGTCTGGGTTCTCCATGCCGTAATATGTAAAGGCCAACAACCGTATGTTGAACCCAACAAATCTTGTCGGGTAATATCCTTTTATTTCTGTGGAAACCCGTGGGCTGAGTTTGTCCTGTTTTCTGCCATAGTTGTAACCAAAGTTTTGCCTTAGGCTCATTTCAAGCCCTTTCCTAAAGTTTCCTATCCAGTCGATTTTTCCCGCGGACAACTCTGCCCCAAAACTAAGTAACGGACCAATCAAATCTTCATGTGCAATCCCATCCATGTCCCAGTTGTGTTCAAGACAGACATACGGTTTCGCAACGATTTCATCCAAGACAGACAAACCGTCAACAAGGACAAAAGGTGCGTTGAATTCCAAATATTCTGTGAGAAAAAGTTCATCCCCGACAGAGTCATATTCTCTGTCTTGCTCTATTTTTTGGCTGGCGATTAAATGAAATGTCACAAACTCCATGGGGAATGAAATGTCCAAGCCGGTTTCAAATGAAAAACCTGGTTTATAATCCCCGAATGCGTATTCAATATCCGCATCCGTGAACCAAAGCGAATCAAAAACACCCATGTTGAAAGGAATCGAAAAGTCAAAGCCCAAGCCTATGTTGTTTGTTTTGCCTTCATCCTCTTGAAAAAAGGCCAAGTCAAAATCCATGACTTCCATTGAGCCAAAAAAATTATAATCCTTCACTTTTAGTTTGAACTCAAAACCGCTGTTGGAATTGTATTTTGGATATGGAACTGGAAACACATTCCATGTGTCCTCCGCTGTTATGAGAATCGTTACGGGGACAATGCCGGTTTCGGTCGGTTCACCGAACGAAACTTCAAGTGACGAGTCTTGTAGCACTCGTTGATTTGTAAGCGATTGCCTTATGGTGTCCAGATAAGAGTCAAGCTGTTCCTTGCTTTCAAAAACCTTCTTTTTGTCAATGTCCAAGTTTTTGTCCAAAGCGTAGACTCTTGTTCGCCCGTCAATGTTGTATTGCACATCGACGATTTTGTATCTTAAAGTTTCTTCCGTCTTGTCCTGCGCAAAAACTATGGCAGGAAATATTGCGGCAAGCAACAAAATGAATAATTTTTTTCGCATTTAGTATGCACCTTTGCCCTTTAACACCACCCATATCGTTTTTACGATTATCCATATGTCCAACCATATGGACCAGTTTTGGATGTAAAAAGTATCTAGCATAACCCTTTCTTCGTATCCTGTGTCGGAACGTCCGGAGATTTGCCACATCCCGGAAAGTCCGGGACGAACAGATAATATGAAATCGACATGTTGCCCGTATTTTTCCAGTTCATCCTCTGTTACCGGCCTTGGGCCTATAAAACTCATGTCGCCCTTGAGTATATTCCATAACTGGGGCAGTTCATCAAGGCTTGAATTCCTGAGGAATTTGCCTATCTTTGTGACTCTCGGATCGTCTTTGAATTTTCTGTCCTTCTCCCATTCCTCTTTTCTTGCTGGGTCTTCAGCAAGAATTTTTTCGAGAACCTCTTGGGAATTCGTGACCATCGAACGGAATTTCCATACATTTATTGTTTTTCCGTTTTTTCCTATCCGTTTGTGCCCATAGAATATAGGCCCTGGCGAGGTCACCTTTATGGCTATTGTTACAAATAAGGTAATTAGTAATGTTGGAAGTGCAGCTATGAGCAACA
>JAZSMM010000015.1:0-3364 GCA_045535895.1 Treponema sp. | reverse complement strand
CAATGGTTTTCTGAAAAAGGAAACCGTGAAGACATAATCCACGGACTTTTTCGCCAGTTCAATCCATCTTCCGTGCTTGAACGTGACATCATATTTGACTGCCCATGTTCCCAAGAAAAATTCACAAATTCAATCAAGGCGCTTGGCACTGAAGAAGTCAAGGACATATTGCTCAACGATAAAGACCCTTTGGAAGTAACATGCCATAACTGCGGCAGCGTATACTACATTCCCAAAAGCACCCTTGAATAACTTCTAATAATTGTCAGGAGAAACAGAAAGCCATCCCAACGGCGTAACTTGGCTGTACACCGGGGTAAGTTCCATGCTACGTCCTACAGAAACGGCGTACGCCAAAATGTACCAAATCTCACCGCCGGCACTTGAATAATTTGTATCCTCGTCACCTTCCTTTGGAACAGGAAATTCTTCTTCTGTTTCTTCTTCCACAGGATAAAAACTGAACCCTTTTCGCAGCGGAAATCTAAGGGGCACCCCCTTGTCAACACCGTCAACAAGAACCTCAGCCTCATAAGTTCCCTCTGTAAAAATTCTGATTTGAACTTTTGCCGCACCTTCACTTTTTTCAACAATAAGCTCGGAATTACCAAGAGCAATAGGTTGGAATCCAAAAGAAATCATCCTGTTCATGGCTGCATCGGAATATTCATCGTTTATGTTCTCTATTGTAGCCATGTTGGAATTCATGGTCGACTGGGAATTGTAAAGTCTATAATAAACAGCCGTTCCCACAAAAATATCTGAACTTGCGCTGTTGGACACAGACTGAAAAGAAAAAACTCTCTGCGCCGGATCGCTAGGATTCTCTAGTTCCACGTCGGATATAGGCGGGTCAAGGAAATAAAAAGTTTCCAACCCACAGGAGCACAAACACAGAAACCATACCGCACAAAAAAGACAACCAATACGGCGAAATTTCATCAAATTCTTACTCTTGCCATCGACAAAATGCACAAACACGGACAAACAATCCATGCAGCGGAATGTAATTATTGAATTTTACCTTCAATGCCAAGTTCTATCAATCTGGATTTAGCAAGGTTAGCCCATTCGTCAGACGGATAAGAACCAACAAGTTCGTTATATCGATTAGCAGCTTTTTCAAAGTCACCGCTTTCTTCTGCCAAACGTCCCAAACTGAAAAGGACGTGCGGAACAAAAAGACATTCTTTGTTGGCAAGCGCCTTTTCATAATACGAAACAGCGGTAGCAACATCTCCCATCTCTTCGTAACACACAGCGGCATTGTAGTAGCACACAGCCGCAGTATAAGAGTCTTCCTCTGCCACCGCTGCCTTCACCCATGCCTCTGCGGCAGGTTCGTACTGGTCGCGGCTAAAATAAATCTCGGCAATTGCCATGTAAGCTCTGACTCCGCCTATGTTGCCCTTGTTTTTTTGTGCCAGAGAGTCAAGTTTTGGCAAGGCTTCATCTTGGGCAGCAGTCAAGTCCGACTCCGACTTTTGCGATAAAGGATACATTATACTATCCAATTCTGACAAGGCCTTTTTGTGCGAGGACTGTGTAACGGCAAGAACAACACCCACCACAACAGCGGCAACGATACAAGCACCAACAACACAAAGCAACGGCAACCTGAATTTTACAAGAAAATCGGCTACTTTCTGACTGACAGTCTTTTTTTCTTCTTTGATATTTTTCTCTGCCATTTTCAACTCCTATGGTTTCCTTTCATAGTCTATATTTGTTCACTGCGTTCCTCTCGGATATGCAGTTCATTCAGCAATCTTGACACATAAGTCCTTTGGACATCCAAAATTTTGCACGCCTTTGTCTGATTCCATGAAACCTCATCCAAAATTCGCTTTATATACGCTTTTTTGAACCGATTAACGGCCGCCTTAAGGGTTCTGTCTTCAAGCATTGAACCCGTATCATATACATCGCTGTCTAAATCCACGCCCTTTGAATCAGGAAGCGAAACGATCTGAAGCCTAAAATCTTCAGCCCTGACAAAGGGTGGTTTCCCCAATACGCAGGCCCTTTCCACCGTGTTTTCCAGCTCCCTTATATTCCCCGGCCAATAATACGAATAAAGCAACTTAATGGCATCATCCGAAAAGCCTGTAAAATTCTTTTTTGTTTCACCGCTGAATTTTCTAAGGAAGAACAAAGCCAACGGTTCTATGTCGTCCTTCCTGTTCCGTAGGGGCGGAACATAAAGAGGAAGAACATTCAACCTGTAGTACAAATCCCTTCGGAAGGTACCCTCTTGAACCATAGCCTCCAAGTCACGGTTAGTGGCGGCTACAATCCTCACATCGACAGAAATGGTTTTGCTGGATCCAACCTTTTCAAAAGTCTTGGACTGTATAACCCTAAGCAGTTTAACCTGCAAGTCAAGCGGCAACTCTCCGATTTCATCCAAGAAAATCGTTCCTCCGTCCGCCGCCTCAAAACGTCCGTCCCTGTCACTCACAGCGTTCGTAAAAGCACCTTTGACATGCCCAAACAACTCGCTTTCCAACAACTGGGGCGAAAGAGCAGCACAGTTCACACGCACAAACGGCTTAGCAGAACGCACGCTTTTTAAATGCAACTGCTCCGCAAACAACTCCTTGCCAACGCCGCTTTCACCCAAAATCAACACGGAGGAATTTGTCTTTGCAACCTCCTCCAAAACATTCACCAAGTCAAGCATGACAGGACTTTTTACAATGAACGTATGGTAGTCAAAGCCGGATGTTATCCTGTCCTGAAGAACATTGATTTCATCCTGCACAGAACGAAACTGGTCGGCATTCTGATAGGCAACACTGGCCTGAACGCTCAACAATTCCAAAATTTCCAAGTCCGAACGGGAAAATTTCTGTCCGTTGGTCTTGTTCAACAATTCAATCACACCTATACATGTTGTTCCGACACGCATAGGAATTGCAATCATTGTCTTTGTTTCGTAGCCTGTTTTGTCTTGGACAACAGGATAAAACCTTTCATCATTCTGGACATCGTTTATTACAAGGCTTTCTCCGTTCCTCAGAACCCAACCTGCAATACTTGCGTTGATGTCAACAGGGATGTTCATCGTCTTTGCACCAGCAGGTCCCAACGCAACCCTGAAATTCAATGTCATTCCACCTTCGTTGGCCAACAGCAATGACGACGACTCACATTCAACAAGACGCATTGCCGATTCAAGTATATAAACCAACAATGCGTCTACGTCAGAATAACTGGAATTTATCAATGTATTTATTTCGATGAGCGTCTTTAATCTGTCTATCTCAAGCGTACTTGATGCCATTCACTCACCGAAAGACACATCAATTGTTCTTGTTTTTCAGCAAGTCGCCAAGTGTAAACGCACCGTCATCGCCATCAC
>JAZSMM010000061.1:0-2569 GCA_045535895.1 Treponema sp. | reverse complement strand
ATAATGAATCATATTTTAAAACTGTAAAAGCAAACGGATATAATATCGAATGGCTTGATGGTCAAGATATATGTCCTGATGATTTATATTATAACGCCTTCTAAGTGCAAACTGGGAACTTGTAATGGTATTCACGGGCGGTGAATGGCAGAAATCTAAAAAGCAATGTCCTTTTTCAACCTTTACAAAAAAACGTATCATCATTATTATGAATGAAGATTTATTTATATGGAGATTTTTTTATGGTAAAGCATATTTCTTGGGACGACAGTTTTAAAATAGATCACAACATGATAGACAGCCAACACAAACGGCTTTTTGCCATGGCCGATGAAATTTATGAGCTAACCCAAAAGACAGAAGAGCAACAAAAAGAAGACATTATGATGGTTCTTCAGGATTGCACAAAATACACCATTTCGCATTTTGCCAGCGAAGAAGCACTTATGGACAAAATAAACTATCCGGCAAAAAAATCCCATGTGGCACAGCACACGGAATTCAAAATCAAAGTGTCGGAGGCAATCGGCGATTATTCCAGAGGAAACAAAGTCAAATTGGACGACTTGTACAACTTTATCGTGGAATGGCTTGTCCAGCACGTGACAAAAGTTGACAAACTTTTGGGCAACTATGCCAAAACTCATCAGGAGTAGTTCATATGAAAAAAAACATTTTTATATTGGCAATGTTTATGATAGTTCTGGGAATTGGACTTACTTCTTGCGACAGTTTGTTTGAACCAGAAGACGAAGAAGAAAATTATCTTCCCACGCCAACCGTCAAATATACCAGCGGAACAGTAAGCATAAGTTGCGACGCAGCCGCCAGTGATAACATCCTTTGGATAAACGTCTTCCGAAAAAACGCCAGTGACCAGGACAACGAGTTCATAAACATAGGGCAAGTTTTGCCGTACACGGGTCTTTCTTTTTCCAACAGCGCACAGTTTACTGATGAACATATTAACGGCGACACTGAATATGAATACTATATTCGGTACGCAAGAAAAAACGGCTCAAAAGTTTCTTACGAAAGGACTTCTGCCAACAAAATAAGAACAGATTCTTCGGCAAAAGGGGAATTGCAACCAACTTCAGCGAACGAAGTGTCCCTTACATATGAACTCAAAGAAGGAGCTTACACTCTAACAGGTGCCGCCCCTTCTTTTTCAACAGGAGAAGCATACCTTTCTGTTTCAAACGGGACGAAAACAGTTCCCGTTCATTTTTCAAGTGGCATGGATTTAAGGGATGTTCTTCCAACGGATTTTTTGGATGTTCCAATTACATTCGGTGTGTTCGTTGCACAACTTGAATACCATGACGAAGTGAACAAAGTGACAAACTACTACTGGTCGTTGCCGGTAAAAGTAAAAGAACTTTTGGACTCGGAAGGTAAAACTTTGAAAAACATAACGGTTCCCAGTAGCGCAATAGCCGGTTCCGATGTGGATTACAATCCGGCTGACAAAAAATAGCCGGGCGACGTTTTAGCATTACGGGTTCGCAAGGATTCCTTTTATGGCAAGGTCAAAACTGCCGCGCAGGTCGTTGACATCTTTTTGGTCAAGAACGGCAAGGCGGAATATGGCAGATTCCATCACGCTATAAAACAGTTCGTTTGCGTCATGCACGTTCATCTGTTTGAATTCCCCGTTGTTTATGCCTTCGATTATTATAGAAGAAAGCATGTGCCTTAGCCGTAAAAGTCTTCTTCTTACCCGTACGGCGGGATCTTTTCCGGTTTTTTTTAGTTGCAAAAGATAGGTCAATGTCACGGTGAACAACCGTCGGTTTTCCGCGCATTTGTCCAAGATTGTGTTCAAAACGTGGTTCAACCTTTCCGGCGTGGAAAGGTTTTCGTTGTTGGCTGTCTGTAACAAAGAAGACTCTATTTCGTCGGTAAGTTGCTTTATGCTCCACAAAAAAATTTCTCGTTTGTTCTTGAAGTAAATGTACAGTGTGGTACGTGTTATTCCGCAACGGTCGGCAATTTTTTGAAAAGTAACGTCCTCGTAGCCTTCTTCCATGAAAATGTCCAAAGACTTGTCCAAAATCTCATGCTTGCGTTTGTCATGTTCAACGACTATTGCCATTCTTCCCTCCGTCTTGTCCTAGGAAAACGTAAAAACAGGTGTCCAAATTTCCGCTTTTTATTTTTTTGCAAAAATCCGCTTTTTTGCCAATGTCAGTTTCAAATGTGTCCTGTGCCGTTACAAAGCCCATGTTCCATTCCGGGAAAGTATCGAATAACTGCGACATGTCGTGGTAAAGTTCCTGCGCCTGTTCCACGTCTCCAAGCCTTTCCCCGTAAGGCGGATTTCCCAAAAGAAAACCCGTTTTATAAGGTGCGCCAAGTTCACGAAAATCCGCCTGGTCAAAAGTGGGTCTGACAATCCTTTCGTCGCTCCCAATCAGTTGTAAGGCTCGTCCGGCTGTTACTCCAGCCCGTTCGGCATTTGCCCTGGCACGTTCCACGGCTTGAATGTCAATGTCTGTGCCGCTTATTCGTGTTTCGTTTTGAGGACAAATTTTCTCTGCTTCTTTGCATCGAATATCTTTTGCCT
>JAZSMM010000108.1:0-3345 GCA_045535895.1 Treponema sp. | reverse complement strand
CCTCCAAAAATTTAAAACCACTGTATCTTAACTTTGTAAAAGCGAAATTATTTATTTCTTTTACAGTTTGTGGCAACACTATTTCTTTTAAATAATGCTCAGTAGATATTCCTTCAAAACCATCAATAGAATAGTTCCCTATTGGATTCCCATAATTATCTACTTCACAATTATAACCAAAAGATGTTACTAGCTTACCATATAAAGATTCAGGAACCTCAAGAGATTCTATAGATTCTTCCCATTCATTATAACCAACTATAGTTACTTCTTCTGTTGATTTGTCATAAACAAAATCAAATCCTGGATAAAAATTTATATTCGGATTTTCACAAGAAAAACATAAACATATCAATATTAATAAAATAAAAAAATAACTTCTTTTCATATTACAATCCCCATTATTCAAAATATTTAGCTTTAAATTTTACACCAACATCTACAGTTTGATAAAATTTATAATTTGAATTAGCAAATGATGCAGTATAAGTTCCACAAATAGACATATAATCATTTATCTGAAAAGAAACATCAAAAGGAACAATTATTGGGAAATCAAAAGATACTTCTTTTGATATCTCAGCAGACATCCATCGAGGACTCAAACCAAATCCTACAGTAAAGGAAAACAGCCCTATGTTCATTCCTGTTGCAAGCAAACTAATAGGTATTTGATGAATAAAAAAATTACCCTCATTAAAACTCATCATTCTAAATGAATATCCTATTTTACCAAGACCTAAAATCCAACTAACATCGTCATTCCCCACGACAAAATCAAACGGAACAATCTGGACACCCCCACCATAAGCGGGGAACATTAGACCGTCTGTCACATTCACAAATGATGCCCCGCCATGGACCAAAGCAGAGAAACCCCCTTCCAAAACCTCACCCGCAAACACAAAGCCGCATATTGTGCACATTGCAAGTACTGCCAACAAAGTCTTTTTCATATAAGACACTCCTTAAAGATTTATAATTCAAAAGCCTTGTAAAAGCCTTCTGAACTTTGACCGAATTTGTCCAGAACAAAAACCTCAACCGAATGATAATAAGAACCGTCCAACCCTGAAATTGTTTTGCTTGTGTTGGTTGTTGTTTCGTCAATCAAAACCTTGGGTGCCCTCACAGCCCTTAAACTAGTGGAACTGTAATGCTGTTCCACTACTATCCTGTAACATTCAAAATACTTTGAGGCAGAAGGAGCTATTTCTATCGCAATGCTAGAAGTAGTATTGGAGCTCGTAAAAGTTGTGCTTTCTGGCGGAGAAACGAATTCCGCATAAAGGGTTACGTTCGATTCAGGTGAGAAAGGGAACTCCACTTTTTGTGTGAACTGTTCATCGTAAAACCAACCTGCGAATGCCGTTCCTGTCTTTTCCGGCAATGGTTCAACAGTTATTTCTTTGTTTGCCTGAACCGTGCAACTTTCAATTTTTGTGCCGCCGTTCGAGTCAAAATAAACTACATATATGGGTATTTCCAATTCTTCCACAGAAAAAATTTTGTCCGCATAATCAGACCAGAGTGGTGCTGTTTTGTACAGTTCCACGCTTTCTGCAGGAACGTAGATATTGGTAGCGGAAATCCCCAAAGAACCACCAAGTTTTGGGGGATTAGTTGAAAGTACAATAATTTTTTCCAAGCGATTACAATACTTAAAAACATTTTCTCCTATTGAATTAACGTTCATTGGGAGAATTATTTCTAAAAGTTTCGAACAATTCTCAAACGCATACTTTTCTATGGTAGTCAAATTGTTTGGCAAAATAATTTCTGTTAAACTTGAACAACCAGAAAACACATAGGAACCCAATGTTTCTAGGTTTTCAGGCAAAATAACTTGCTTTAAATTCGTACAGCCAGAAAACGCATTACTTCCAATTTCCTTTGCACTGTTAATCCTAACGCTTTCCAATTCATCGTAACGACAAAAAGAATTCCCAAATATAATTTCTACTGTTGAAGGTATTTCAAGTTTTTTAACATATTCTAAATTAGCAACTTGAGAAGTGAATATATCAGTATTTTGATAATGATTCCCAATGCCAATTACAGGCTGCCCGTATATATGAGACGGAACAAGGAATTCATCTTCTCTTACTTCTTTTCCCATGCCTGCAAAAACTATGCCGTTGTTGTTCCTGTAAAAGGAAAACAGACAGCCTCCACTTGCATATTCACTGTCGTAATCAATCTTACAAGCCGACAAAAGCACCATAAAAATCATATAAAAAATCAATAAAACGCTGATTTTCTTCATTTGAACCTCCTAGTAGAATAAATTGACCATCATACCTGCACTGAAAGACTGCCTGAAAATGGCAGCCTTCGGAAAAAACACAGGCTTGTAGTCCGCAAACAATGCCGCCTTGTTCCCCAAACGAAAAAGGACATCCGTTGGGATTCCAATACCATGGTGCAATGATTTTCCCCCAGCAAAGCCGTCTTTTTCAGGCTTTAGGACTTCCCATTGCATAACATAACTTGCCCCAGAACGGAACGCAAAACGACCAAGGTTGAATCCCAGTTGTATCATTGCCGGTTCAAATTCATGGAAGGTGTATTCATGTTTACCAATGCCACTCTGGGTATATGTATAGCCATGTGAAAGAAAAACTTCAAAACCGCCTATATACACATTTACAAGGGACATTCTTGCACCCAAGCTCACAGGGCTGCTTGCAAAAGAAACAACGTCGAACACATCAAAAAGCGAGTAGTTGTAATATGCACCCAACCAAAAATGAATGCCAGTCAGCTTGTCTTCGTCAAGTTTAAAGATGGAAGGCTTCTCTTCTTTTTTTACAGGGGCGGTTTGTACCGAAGGTGTGGCTGCTGGTTTAGGTTCTTCTGCTTTTTTCACAGTTTTTTTGAACTCCACTACCGTGGCTTCATCTGCCTTTACAACCACTGATTTTTTCAAGGTTTCCTCCAAACCACGTATCTCCACCGTTGTAAGACCGACAGGACACTCCGTTTCCCAAAGACCGTAAGCCTTTATGGAACCGGTTTTCACGTTATCCAAGTAAACATCACCTGCCATGTCGCTTGTTATTCGCATGGGAGCCGTCACAGCCTTTACCGTGGTTTTAGCTTCCACCACGACAATGGAGTCTTCCACAATTTTGGTCTTGCCTGCAAGGTAGACTTGCTTCATCAACTGTCCATACTCGCCGGGAACTTGCTTTCCGTCGGTTTTTTCGTAGACTTCATTCCTGACATCGATTAAAACATCTGTAAGCGTTTTGTCTTTTTGTAAAATCCTTTTTGTAAAAACAGGAGTAAACACGCCGTCCAACGCAACACTTCCTGCCTGTGCGGAATAGACGACAATCGAAT
>JAZSMM010000298.1:0-4256 GCA_045535895.1 Treponema sp. | reverse complement strand
AATCATAATATTCTTTCCCCATTGTATCAAACCCCATTGTATCAAAATTTTGACTGCAACCCGACTTGTATGCTTCAAGGCCCATTGCCGTATTAAAAGCCAAAAACCGCGCTTTGTCAAGTTTAAGCTTATTTGGATTAGTATTGTTCTCATCATCCTGCGAAATCCCGACATATTTGGTCATTTCATCGAACACCGGCACACAAACATCATTAATATTTTTAATCAAATAATCAAAATTTTTGTTAGTATTTATTTTGAAATTTTCAGAGTCGTTATAAGTAGTAAACGTTTTAAATTCGATATCAACGTTGTATTTGTCTGTAGAATTTTCGCTAACGCTAAATGGTAATTCGCTAAATTTGTTCGTAAAAGCTTCGCTAAAAGTTAAACCTTTGATAAATGTCTGGTATTCGTTTTGGTACTCATTCATGTTATTTATAGGATCATAATTTGTTTGTTCAAGGTATTCGTCGTCTTTCATAAATGGCACCTTGAAACCGTTCCCAAAATCTTTAAAGTCCACCCATTCCGCATAGTGTATGCCGTTCGTATCGGTGTGTTTATCCGTACAACCGTCTACTTCGCAGTAGTCGTGGCTGTGGGGAAGAGCTTCTCCTTTCTTTTCGCATCCGTCTTCGTTGCAATATTCAACTTCCGGTTCTTCTTTGGGTTCTTCTGCACTGTCGTGTTGGCAGCCTGCAAAGCCCATTGCGGCGAACACCAGTGCCGCAACCAAAACACCGATTTGCAAGCATTTTTTGATGTTCTTGACGTTGAACATTTTTTCGGTGAGTTGCTTCTTCATACTCAATCCTCCAAAACAATATGTAAGATATGGTTTATACAGTATTATAAGTTATAGCTTATAATTTTTCAAGAAAAAAAACTTTATTCTATATTCATAATGCAGATTAACATGGCTATAGCGCAAACTTTACGGGAACTACGTACAAAAAACAAAGTTTCGCAAGAAACGCTTGCAGAAGCAA
This sequence comes from Treponema sp., assembly GCA_045535895.1. Taxonomy (GTDB): domain Bacteria; phylum Spirochaetota; class Spirochaetia; order Treponematales; family Treponemataceae; genus Treponema_F. The sequence continues at coordinate 3,264 of JAZSMM010000298.1, read as the reverse complement.
TAGATTCTCATCAAGTTTACATTTCAGAAATTGAAAACGGAAAGAAAATGCCTTCTGTTTCTGTACTGTATAATATTGCCAGGTTTTTCGGTTTGTCGCTAAGTGAATTTTCTGCATACATTGACAAAAAAATGCATACCACCTGACGGCACAATAATTCACGTTTTGCAATCAAGTAAAAAAACTACCTATTCATCAGCTATATGTGCTACAATACTTTTATGAAAACGCTTTTTGAAATTGACTTAAAAGATTATGACGAAAATGCCCCATGTTTTGACCGCCCGTCTGTTCGGGGAATTATTTTTAAGGAAGGGAAAATCGCGCTTGTTCACAGTTTAAAATATGATTATTACAAATTCCCCGGCGGCGGCTGTGAAAAGAATGAAAATCACCATGCCACGTTGATTCGGGAAGTAAAAGAAGAAACTGGACTTGTGGTAGTTCCTGCATCAATAAAAGAGTTTGGCATGGTTCATAGAATTCAAAAAGGTGATTTAGGTTCTGCATTTGTGCAGGACAACTTTTATTATTTTTGCGATGTGGAGGACCAAGTTCAAAGCCAAATATTAGATGACTATGAAGACGAAGAACATTTTACGCTTGAGTTTGTTTCTATAAAGGACGCTATAAATGTGAACAAAAACCATCATCACGCAGAAAAACAGAACGACATATTTTATAAAACCATGATTGAACGGGAAAGAAGGGTTTTGGAGATTATACAAAAAGAACGACAAATTTTTTATGTCTGTGATGAATGAATGGCTTGGACAAAACACGCTATATTTCCAAGAAAGAAACCGAAAGTTCCGGGATGTTTATTTTTCCTGCTTTTACTTTGATTGCCTCGTTTAGTTTTGCACTTTTTGACAAAAAAATAGTTGTTTCCAATGCCAACGACGGAATCAGGCAGACGGCGGTTTTCCCTTTTAGTTCCACTACAACGGCATCCGCTGTCCAGTTTGGGTTTTGGGCAAGGTACACAAGAGTCCAATGCAAGCGGCTGTTTCTTTCCGCTTTTGCGGTGGCAACGGTGGCGGCGTCTCCTCTTGCAATCCGTTCAAGCATTTCGTCTTTGCCAATGACCGTCCTTCCGTCCAGAAAAGCCCTGAGTTGTTGATGTGCGATCAAGTCGCTGTAACGGCGTAAAGGGCTTGTAACTTGGCTGTACATTCCCAGTCCAAGACCTGCGTGCTGCTTTGGTGTTACGCCAACGCTTCTGCTTCTCATGTGCCGCCTGAGTTTATATTGTCCCGCCAGCCCGTCGGGCAGGTCCTTTGGTATGTCGGGTTTTTCTTGGCTTACGAAAGGGAAGGGGATGTTGTTCTTAAAGGCGTATTTTGCCGCCGCTTCTCCTGCCAAAAGCATGAATTCTCTTACAACATCCGATGAAGCTGTGCGTTCGCAAGGTTGAATGTGCACGACCCCCTCGTCCACCGATATGTGGACTTCCGGCAGGTTTATGGTTACGGCTCCGGCTTTTATTCTCCTTTGTTCGTTTTTCCTTGCAATGTCGAACAAAACGGCAAGCTCCGGCCTGGTCTTGTTGCTGTCGACATATTCGTAAGTCAGCCTTGTCACCTGAACCAATGTCTTCAGGACCTCGCAGGACAAGATAGAACCGTTGTCGTCAAGCTGTATTTTGAACGACAAGGCTTTCGATGGATTTGAAAGGCCCAACGCATAGTCTTCAAGGCAGGACTCGCATAGCATTCTTGCAGCCCCTTCTGGAATGTAGAGGGTTGCACCTCTGCCGCGGGCATTTATGTCAACCGTGGAATCCGGCATGACGGTGGAGGCGGGGTCTGCTATGTGAACCCAAACATATTGTCCGTCAAAGGCTATGGCATCGTCCGGGTCCGTGCTCCATGCGTTGTCAATCGCATAGGCTGTGTGGCTCACGACCACACGGTCTTCTTGCGGCGGGCTTGCAAGAGTCTCCGTTGCCGAATGCATGGAAATGCCTTGCCTTGATGGATGGGGGTTTTTTGTTGTAGACCATACCCCTGTGTCCAACAGAAGTTTGTGGGCTTTTTCAGGCGTTTCCTTTATTCCAACTTCCTTCATGGTCTTTGATTTGTCGGAACTTCCCAACGCAACGGCTTCTACGTCCTGCAGGAATTTGGCGTCGTCAGGAAGGACAAGTTTTTTCCCCTTCAATCGTTCAATGAATTCCTTTCTGGTTTGATCTTCATAGTCTTTTGCTTGTTTTTTTTGTTTTTCCGCTTCTACTTCTTCTTCTGTTCTGGGGCGGAACGAAAGGAATTCCGTGTTTCCCTGCAAAAAAAGAGGGGAGTGTTGCAATGACTTGAAAAAAAACAAGCATTCTTTTGCAGACAGGATGTCGGCATAGTCGCATAAATCTTCAAATGAAATTTCTTTTACGCCATCTGCTAAAAAAAGTTCATGCAGTTCTTCAATCAAACCAACATGTTTGTTGGAATCAAATTCTGTAGTCAGGAATTCAACCAAATCTTCTTTTGTCGCTTTGAATTTGCTCATGGGAACGAAATCCTTTTCCCTGATTTTTTGCGACGTGAATTCTATCTTTTTGTTTTTCTTTGGTTGGTTAGCACAATATTCGACTATGTATTTTCCTTCCGTAAAACCTGATACAAGTGCTGGAAAATTTTTATATAATACCAAGGTGTTTATGTCTGCCATTTGCGGTCCCTACGGGAATCGAACCCGTCTTTTGGCCTTGAGAGGGCCACGTCCTAACCGATAGACGAAGGGACCAAATACAAAAAAAATTCCCCAAGGAGGACTCGAACCCCCACAATCAGAACCAGAATCTGAGGTGCTACCATTACACAATCGGGGAATGCAATGCTTTTTTATACTAGCAGACGTGGCGTTTTTTGTCAATCCATGTAAAGCCAAGGTTTGTTGCGTTGTTGCCGCTAAATTTTTTCATTGTCTTGGCTGTTGATAAGGCGGGCCTTTGTTATCGGGATGTTAGGGTTCTTGTCTTTTATCGAAAGGATTGTCCTCTCTATGGCATGTCGCTTTTTGTTCGGCTCCTGCTCCTGGAACAAGTCCATTTGCCGTGGGTTTGTGGATTCTTCCAAATTTGCGGCGCAAACCCCCAAAAGCCTTATCCCCTTGCCGTCGTATTTTTTGTCGAACAAGGTACAAGCCCTTTTGTAAAGATCTTCCACGGATGCCACCGGGTTTTCCGACGTGTCTTGCACGGTGTGGGTGGAAAAGTCTTCGTAGCGTATTTTCACACACACGGTCCTGCTCGTCCACTTTTCCTTT
>JAZSMM010000196.1:0-2409 GCA_045535895.1 Treponema sp. | reverse complement strand
ATTTTTCCACAGGCAGTCGTAAAAAGGCGTTCCTTTTTTCTTTTCTTTCAGGATTAAGCGAACCTGTTGGGGCTATAATCGGTTATACAATTTTAATGCCATTTATAAATGACTTGGTTTTTGGAATCGTTTTTGCCATGGTTGCAGGAATTATGGTGTTTATTTCATTGGACGAACTTTTGCCTTCTGCTCGTGAATACGGGGAACACCATCTTTCAATTTATGGTCTTATTACAGGAATGATGATAATGGCCGTAAGTTTGCTTCTTTTTATATGATGCGTAGTTCTGGGCACGCCGACCTTCCTCTTCATACAGGAACTGTTCCAAAGTGGCTTTCTGACAGAATGATGGCAATGGGAACTCTTATTATGGAATCCATTGTATCAGAGTGTGGAACAGAAGAAGTCCTTGTCCGCTTGAGCGACCCTTTGTGGTTTCAGTCTTTGGGTGCTGTCATGGGAATGGATTGGCATTCCAGCGGAATTACTACCAGTGTGATGTATGCCTTGAAAAGAGGTTTGAACCCCAGGGCAAAGGATTTGGGGATTTATATATGTGGCGGACGGGGCAAATATTCAAGGCAAACTCCAGAAGAACTTTTCTTTATAGCGGAATCTGAAGGATTGGACGGAGATTCCCTTGTTCGTGATAGCCGCTTGTGTGCCAAAGTGGACAACAACGCCGTGCAAGACGGATTCCAGCTTTACCAACACAATTTTGTCCTTGCACGTGACGGCAAGTGGGCCGTTGTCCAGCAAGGCATGAACCCAAGAACAAAAACGGCCAGGCGTTATCACTGGTGTTCGTCTTCCTTGCGCTCTTTTGTGGAAGAACCCCATGCAGCTGTTGTTGGTGAAAATCGTGGAAAAATATTAAATCTAACGGACAAACAAGCTTCTAAATCTCGTGCATCAATTTTGGACATGGCAAACGAAAACCCGGAACGCATTTTACGTGAAATTCGTCTTGCTTCTTATGGAACGGGACTTGCTTCTTGTGACGAGCCAGTCAGCAATGTTGTGCAAGGTGAACTTTTCCCTGAACTTGTAAAACCAATTTCAGAAAATAATGCGAACCTCCTTGTGGATTTTGGCGGCCGTTCTTTTTCTATGCCCGCCCGCCACGATGTCCAAAAGACAGACGTGGATTTAAAAAGATTGGGTGCGGTTCTTGCAACAGCCTATGAAAGCCAACCCCAAAATTTTGAGGAACTGTTGCTTACAAAAGGACTTGGACCAAGGACATTGCAATCGCTTACGCTGGTAAGCGAGGTTATTTACGGAACTCCTTCCAGATTCACAGACCCCGCTAGATTTTCCTTTGCCCACGGGGGAAAGGACGGACACCCGTTCCCTGTGCCAATACGGATATTTGATGAATCAATAAGAGTACTGCAAGAAGGAATAGAAAAATCAAAATTAGGGTACAAGGAAAAAACGGAATGCATCAAAAGATTGCATCGGACAGCATTGCAAATAGAAAGAAATTGCTCTCCTCAAGCTGACTTTGAGAAGGCGGTTCAATATGAAAGACAAAATTCCAAAACATGGGACGGCCGTACAATCTGAGTCCGGCACAAGAATCAAATAAGTCTTACCCAACCAACCCCACGGTTGCGCAAATAAAAACAATCACAAAAAGACTGACAGAAGAAAAAATTGTAGTCCACACAACAAGCTGGCTTGCAAGTTCCGTGTCGCCGTTCATTTCCGCACTCATGGGAACACTGGAAACGGCAACAGGAGTTCCAAACAATACAATCAATGACGGAAAATCATGTTCCCTAAAACCCAACATCCATGCAGCTGTCAGCATAATCGCAGGAATTACAATCAAACGCATGGTTGTCCCTAATAAAATCATGTTCTTTAATTTTGCGACGGCGGAAAAACTAAAAACTCCTCCCAGGGCAATCAAAGCGATAGGTGAGGCTGTCGCGGAGATCATTTTGATTGCGTTGTACAAAAAGGGCAGGTTCCTTTGGATTGTAAAAACAGGTTGGTTGTTTTGGTCTTGTGGTAAAATGTTTCGTATAAACAAAGCGAGGATTCCTGTAAGAGTTCCTAGAACCAATGGATTTGTTAAAATCTTTTTTGTTATTTCAATAAAAGAAATGTTTTTTTTGTTTGTAAAAACCGACAACGCAATGGTTGCAAGGACATTGAAGATTGGAACGGAAACAGCTGCAACAACACAAGCCCGCGCCATAGGTATGGTTCCTTCGTTGCAAAGGCAAGCGGCAAGAGGCAAGCCGATTATGGCATAATTTGAACGGAAAACGCATTGCAAAACAACGCCTTTTTGTTCTGTTTTTTTTACAGAGAAAACAACCAGAATCAGTCCGATAAAAAATGCCGTGACAACAGCCGCAACCGAAAAAAAGGCAATTTTTTTGTTTTCAATTATA